>NZ_DCEN01000071.1:0-1328 GCF_002316955.1 Proteiniphilum sp. UBA1028 | reverse complement strand
AACAAATACACGTTCAACGAAACGGCCGGTACAGATCTGAGAATTAAAATCGTATCGGGGCACGTGAAAATTTCCGACGTGGAGATAATCCGATAAAAACAACCAAACGAAAATACTCCCATGATGAAAAATATTTTTACTATTTTGATGATAATGCTGGTAAGCGCGCCCGGTGCTTCCGCACAGGAAATCACCCCCCGCCCGAATCATTATGAAACCCAGGCGGGCACGGTAAACTTACCGCGGACAATCACCATCACCGCCGACAATGAGTTCGACGATCTGATTCCGGATTTCGTGGAGACTGCCCAAAAGTTTTCGATCCACACACAGAGGAAAAAGGAAAACGGATTCATCCGGCTCTCCAAAAACGAGGCGCTCATCAATCCGGAGGAATACCGGATAAGGATTGCCCCAACGGGCATCCTTATCGAAGCCGGCTCCCCAAACGGCTGTTTCTACGGCCTGCAATCAACATTGCAGTTAATTACCAGTGCCGGCAGGGAAGGAACCCTGCCCCTTGCTGTCATTCAGGATAAACCCCGTTTCGGCTGGAGAGGTGTGATGGTGGACGAGTCCCGTCACTTTATCGGAAAAGCAGAAATTATGAGGTTGCTGGACTTTATGGCGATGTATAAGCTCAATAAATTTCACTGGCATCTTACCGATTCGCAAGGATGGCGTATCGAGATCAAAAAATATCCGCTGCTGACAACAGTCGGTGCCGCGGGAAATTTCTCCGACCCGGAAGCATCAGCACAATTCTATACGCAGGAGGATATTGCGGAAATCGTGAAATATGCCAGCGATCGTTTTATCGAGATAATCCCGGAAATTGACATGCCCGGTCATGCTACTGCCGCCGTTAAGGCATATCCCGAATTCAGCGGTGGCGGATCGGAAAAATACCCTCATTTCACTTTTCATCCCGGGAAAGAGGGCACCTACACGTTTCTGACCGGTATTCTCCGGGAAATAACAACTCTTTTTCCTTCTTCTTTCATTCATATTGGAGGTGATGAAGTCCATTTCGGCAATAAACAATGGCATGATATGCCGGAAGTCCGTTCACTCATGAAAAAGGAAGGACTGGAAGACCTGGTAGAGGTGGAACACTATTTCCTGCAGCGCATGGCAGACTCCGTGAAGGTCCTGGGCAAGACAGTGATCGGATGGGATGAAGTGGTCACTGCCGGACTTCCGGCAAACAACACACGGGTGATGTGGTGGAGACACGATCAGCCCCAGCTGCTGGAAAAAGCCCTCACCATGGGTTACGGCACCATACTCTGCCCGAGGATACCTCTTTATTTCGATTTTGTACAGCA
>NZ_DCEN01000054.1:19504-21218 GCF_002316955.1 Proteiniphilum sp. UBA1028 | reverse complement strand
TTACCCACCGTTTCGCTCGCTCCAATAAGTGGTCGAAGTACAGGGTTGTGATTTTCATCCACCGGTGTGGGCACGGCAACTATATAGAAGTTACAACTGCGAATTTCTTCGATATCGGTAGTACAAACCAAACCTTTGTCGGTATGCACTTTGCCCATATCTATGGCACTTTGGAGCAGATCATCGGCCACCTCTAGGGTGCTGTCTTTACCACTCATGAGCTCATAAACACGTGTTTGGTTAAGGTCGAACCCAACAGTACGGTATTTGGTGCTGAAAATCCTTGCAAGGGGTAAGCCAACGTAACCGAGCCCTATTACGCAAATACGTGGATTGAAATATAATGATTTATCTTCCATTGATTATAATATTTTGCTACGTTATAATGTTAGATTTTATTTAGTTTTCAATAATTGAAGTATTGATTTTCTAAGTCTCATCTATTCTTTCAGGATCCACTCTATGAAATCAACGTTAAATATGATTTGTTGTTTGAGTGAAACGAGTTTCAAATCATATAGTGAATGAATAGGTGTGGATGTAAGAATAGGTGTAAACAATAGAATTAGTACTGTAATTTAAACTAAATCAAATCTTATAAATTCTCCAAGTACCACTTCACAGCCTCTTTCAGTCCCTGCTTCAGAGAAAACCGAGGGTCGTAGCCAAGGAAGTTCTTTGCTTTATCGATATTAGCCAGTGAGTGGGGAATATCGCCCGCACGGTTGGGTCCATGCTTGATCTCAACATCCGCAATTGCCGGGTCGTACTCAGAGAGATACTCTTTGAGATAGCCTACCAGCTGGTTTAGGGTAGTGCGCTCGCCATAAGCGGTGTTGTATACGGTATTCACCGCCTCGGGGTTGGTACTTTCCATGGCTAGCAGGTTCATCTGGATCACATTGTCGATATAGGTGAAGTCGCGACTATACTCACCATCGCCATTGATCACGGGCGACTCGTGGTTCATCAGCTTCTTCACAAACAACGGGATTACCGCAGCATAGGCGCCATTGGGATCCTGCCTTCTTCCGAACACATTGAAATATCGCAAACCGATAGTCTCTATTCCGTAGGTTCTGGAGAACACATCGGCATATAATTCATTCACATATTTGGTAATGGCATAGGGTGAAAGGGGTTTTCCAATCACATCTTCCATTTTGGGCAACGATTTGCTATCTCCATAGGTGGAGGAGCTGGCTGCGTAGACGAAGCGTTTTACTCCTGCATCGCGACTGGCGACCAGCATTTGCAAAAAACCCGATACATTGACTTCGTTCGATGTGATCGGGTCTTTAATAGAACGGGGCACCGAGCCAAGAGCTGCCTCGTGAAATACATACTCAATTCCTTCTGTGGCCTTCCGGCAATCATCCAAATTACGGATATCGCCCACCTGGAGGGTGAGCGAGTCAGGGTATTTTTCCAATAGGGGAAGCAGATTTTCAATCTTGCCGGTTGCAAAGTTATCAAGTACTCTTACTGTATGTCCGCGGTCCAACAGTGCTTCCGTAAGGTTGGAACCGATAAAACCAGCACCACCAGTAACCAATATTTTGTTCATTTGTTTCACTTTTAAACACACTTCGTGACTACCTGTCACATTGCATGAGAGGCAGCCACAATCTCCAAGCATACTAATTTGCAAAATTACAATAAAAAAACTATATCTCTAACCTTACTGGTTGTGAAAAAGAAAAAAGGGACAAGT
>NZ_DCEN01000054.1:17149-19228 GCF_002316955.1 Proteiniphilum sp. UBA1028 | reverse complement strand
GAGGTGGTGTTAAACCCAAAACTAAAGAGGGGGCTGGATGCCCCCTCCGACAATTTATTTGTATTGCTTAAAATTGGTATCGGTGAGTTGAGTGATGTCAAATGGTGGTGTTTTGTAACCTTTGCTTGTTATCTCGTTTTTGAGATTATTAATCTGTTCCTGGGTTATTTTTATATTGGCTGTACCATAATCGTTGATCTGAAGATCTATAGGTGTGAGGAAGCCCCATTTCTCGAAGAAGCCCAGCAGGTTGATCTTTGAGATATTGCATGCGTTTCTCACAAAATCGAGATGCTGCTCACCGGGAGTACTTAAGTCGTTGGTGTTTCTGTAATGCTCGTAAAGGTCGTGGTAGAAGTGTTCCTGCTTCTCTATATGCACCAGATAGAGATAGAGCTGCCAGAAAGGTATCAGCCTTATGAAGTAGTTGCTCCCGAAATTTTCTCCGCCCAGATACCAGTCTTTGTTGGTTGCAATAATTTTCCGGTAGCCGTTGTCGTACTCATCTTCTGAAGCATAACCTTCTTTGCTCTCTCCCTTGAGCAGCCTACGGGCTGCACCCAGAGTCTGCTCTTGGTTGTAGAGAGCATATATGTTGTTGGTTACTTCCGTTGTTCCGTGCCACTTCATACCAGGCCGCGTTTGATTGGTGTGGCCAATTTCGTGTCCCAGCACCCACAGGCGCCTCCTGAAACCATCTTCGGAGCAGAATACCTCTTTGTACAATGTGTTCCGATAGACAGTTCTGTAGTCTGTGGCATATGCTGCCGGCACCGAATAGTCGATACGGATAAACTGGCGGTTTTTAAATAACCGGTTGTAATGGTATAGCCCCATGAACTCGTGCTGCTGCTTTACGATGTTGTCGATATAATTGGTCATTAACACGATATCGGTTTTGTAATCCCTGTAATCGTTCACATTCCATACAACATGTGAGTGCAGGCCCAGGATATCTATCTCGTTGCTTATGGCATTGTCGCGTATGGAGAGCCAGTCGGCAGCTGTATGCCTCCTGATATCGAAGTAGCCGTTGACCAGGCCGGTGGCTATGTGGATTTTTACCGACTGTTCATCAATGGCTTTCTGCTCTGTTCCGCTACCTGGATTTAACGGCAAGGGTTCATCAACATGATAGAATATATATATCAGACCCTTTTTAGTGGGATTAATGATATTGAGACCCTCGCTCAGTGAATAGGTAACCCCTTCGTTAGCGCTTTCGTCGTAATCTACTATATTGAGGCTCACCTCCCTGCCTTTCAGTTCGTCTACGAAGACAATAAGGTTCTCCTGCAGATCGCGGTAATAGATGCCGGAGGCATTGTCGCGCAGGCTGTACCTGGCAGTTTTTAATTCCCGGGAAGCATGCGAGGGGTGCTGGTAGGGGCGGTATTTTTGAATCCGGTACTCAGATTCGTAGCTGCCGGTGAATATTTTTTTTGCTATGTTTTTGAAAAAAGGGTCGGGGATAGCCTCTATCTGATCCATTGTGATGTTTTCTTTAAGCACGGAGCAGGCTTTGTCGCGGAACAGGGTCATATAATCGAACCGGTGGCGGTTGGTTTCGTAAAACTCAATTTCTCCAATAGATACCCTGTTTTGGTAGCCCGACAATACCTTGAAGAGTATTACCCGTGGTTCGGGAATAGGCTCATTGAAGGTTATGGTTTTGGGATTAGTGGTGCTTTTGCCGAAATCGTACTTCCCGGCGAACTGAAAGCTGCTGTTGCCTGCGGTTGTGTACCAAACCTCAACCTCTCCCCATGCGCCCCACCTGTTGCCGGAGTCTTGCCGGGGGTAATAGATGAAGCTTGCCAGATCGCGGGGTTGATCGAGAGTGAATTTTATCTCGTAGGGAAAATTTGCTTCACCTGATTTGGCGTTGAAGAATGTGGCTGGATCGCCATCGTAAGATTTATCTATGGTGTTGCTTTCCGACAGGTGGTCGGGTGCCCAGCCATCAATAATTTTGATTTTTGTGTACTGGGGTTCTATCTGAGCGGGTATATACTCCTGCTGAATCACCGTCAACGGCAGGGAGATACTGCCGCTTTTAATAAGTACGTTTGCACGGCG
>NZ_DCEN01000054.1:0-16945 GCF_002316955.1 Proteiniphilum sp. UBA1028 | reverse complement strand
CCTTGCACCATGAACCGGCGGTGCCTTCAACAACGGCTGTGATTGAGGTGTAGATGGTTTCTTCGATATCTGTTTCGTAGAAAACCTTCTGCTTTCCCGCAGTGTGGGCGAACTCAATGGTTGACATTGAGCTGTCGGCCAGCCGGAGAAACTTCTCGCCAACATCAACGGGCTTGTCTTCGGGATTATCGTCGCTGCACCCAAGAAATGAGAACAAGAACGTGACTAAAAGACAATATTTCATCCATAATTGTATCATAATAATAAACGTTTGAAAAGGAGTTGCCCGAGCAACCCCTTTTATATGATTTTATAAATTATTGCATTTTACTGCTTACCACAGCGGGTTCTGTACGAGTAAACGGCTCTTCTGTATCTCGTTGTAGGGTACTGGGTAGAACAACATGGCTCTTCTCCAGGCTCTGTTCTCAATTACTGTTCTTTCGTAATAGCTTCCGGGACCGTAATTGTTGAGATAGCTTTCGAACCTCCCGGCGCTATCCCATTTCGCGGCAGGCACATTCATATTCATTCCGGTGAATACCAGCTGCTGATCGGGACCATCGGATATATCGGCAGTCATCCACCTCCTGATATCGAAGTAGCGGTTCCCTTCGGCAAATAGTTCCACACGGCGCTCTTTCTGAATAGCTTCACGCTGAAGTTCACGGTTGCCAATAATATCTTTTTTACCCTCTTCTGCAAGCTGCCTGTACCCGGGTATCCCAGCGCGCTCCCTTACTTTGTCGAGGTAGTCGATTATAAGCGGGTTGTTTGGATCGATCTCGTTCAACACCTCTGCATAGTAGAGATAAAAATCGGCGAGTCTGAACAGTATCCAGGGGCGCCCCCACTGTTTTAGGTTGGTGCCCTGGTTGAGCAGATTCCTGTTTTTGAACTTGTTCAGCATGTATCCCGTGCGGGGATTCTCCTGTGATGTATTGTCTGCACCACCGCCACGGCTGAAGAACACCCGGTAATTGTTGCCCAGCTTGTTTGTGGTGACATCCTGGTACCAGCTTCTTCCCTCGTAGATGACCGACTGGTAGAAGCGGGGTTCCCTGTTTGCATACATGTTGCTTATATGCTCATCGTATTTCTCTTCCTTCACATTCATGCGGGTGTAGTTTCTCACCTTTGAAAAACCAGCGGAGGTGTAACCTGAGTTGGGATCGGTGATTTCAAGCCCGTTTGCCATGAAGAACGCATCTACACCTTCCTGGAACAGCCCCACGTTGCCAAAGCTGCCGGTGGCAACATCACGGGGTGTGGTGCGAGGTTCCATATCGAGTGTTACATGGCGGAAGTTGTTTACCCCGGTGGCCCACAATATCTCATCGGTGAAATCCTGATACAGCCGGTATATGGACTCGTGAGGGTTGATCTCGCCATTGTCGTCTCTGATTACATGCAATGAGTAGCCTTTCGATTCAACATAGCTCAGCAGTGCCTCCAAATGTTTCCTGGCTGTTACCCACTTGGCGGGGTCGTAGTCGGGAAACAGGCGGGTACCGTCGTTATTGGTGACGGAGAGAGCTTCCTGGAATCCACCGTTGAAAAGAGGAGATGCAGCATATACCCACAGCCTGGCACGAAGAGCCAGTGCTGCCGTTTTTGTGGGACGTGCAATCTGATCAAGCACATATCTGTTGGTTGGGTTGCTGTCAGATTGGTTACGGAAGTTTGATTCAGGCAGATTGCCTGAGTTAATCACCTCCTCAAGTAGCATATCGATGTAGTTTATCAGTTCATCGAGCGGCGCCCGTGCGTAGTCGATACCGGGATCGGTGGGATCGGCCAGCTCATCTGCTATGGGGACGGGCCCGTAGAGCTCGAAGAGCTGGAAGTAGCTGTAGGCAATGAAATACTTCACCTCTTCTTTCATCCTGTTCATCTCGGTCTGGCTGATATATGTAGCATCAGCAGGGTTGCCCATCGATTCGGGTGCCATAGCCAAAAATATCTGTCCCTGGCGGATCACCTTATAGAGCGACCACCATTTGTGGAATTGCGCACTCTCGGCATTGAATCCCGAGGTCATTGCCGATAAACCGGGACCGCGGGCGGTGGTGACATCTCCCGACAGAATACTCCATATCCCCTTAAAACCGTCAGTAGCGTACAGCCCCATTTCAGAGTAGTTGGGAATGCACTGGTATACCTCTGCATACCATTGCTTGGTGTAGTTAGGATTCTTGAAAACTTCCTCTATGGTAACATTTTCTGCCAGTTCCTTGTCCACATCCAGGTACTCACACCCACCTAAAGCAAAGATAAGGGCAAGAGATATGAATAGTTTATGTATTAGTTTTATATCTTTCATAATCAATTATATATTAAAAAGTGAATTCCATGCCAAATGTCCAGGTCCCCGCTAGCGGATACCTTGCCCCTGAATTGGCTCCGCCAAGTTCGGGATCCCAGTATTTTATTTTATCCCACACATGCAGGTTCATCCCCTGTATGAACAGCCTTATCCTGTCTGCCATAACCCTTTGAGCTGCTTTTTTATCCATGAGGTATGAGAACTCAACATTCTTTAGTCTCAGGAACGAAGCATCCTTGTACCACCATGTGCTTGGTTCAAGGTTGTGATCGAAACGGGCCTCGTGCACCCTGGGATGCAGCACATCCTGGTTGTAGGGATCGGCGGCACTCCATCTGTCCAGCGCCTCTAGCCTTGCAGAGTTATTGTCCACCCCGTTATGAAACGGTATGAAATTCGATGTTTTAGTCAGCAGGTTGGCCGAGGTGCGCCCTACACCCTGAAAAAATATTCCTGCCGAGAAGTTCTGGTAATCGGCATTCAGCCCGAAACCGTATACCATCTGAGGAACGGAAGGATACATACCGTTGAGATAGGTTCTGTCCATGGAGTCGATAATTCCGTCGCCATTAAGGTCGCGGTATTTTATATCGCCCGGCGATACATTAGCCGCCGGTTTGGGCATATTCTCCTTGAGCACGTAACTGTAGCCGCCGTTGTGACGGTCCAAAATATCGAAATCGTCGTTGGTATAGAGCCCGTCTGCTATGAACAGTCGTGGCTGATTTATGGGGCGGCCGCTGGCATTCATATAATCATACATCTGTGGAATCTCATCTCTTTCCAGCACTTTGTTCTGTGCAAGTGTCATATTTCCTCGAGCGGTGATGTTAAGTTTACCGAAATTCTGCTTCAGTATCAACGCACTCTCGAACCCCTTGCTTTCGGTCTTACCAAAATTCTGGTATGGGTTTTGTCTGAACCCTGTGGCAGACGGGATGGTGACACGCTGCATAAGGATATCCTTTCTGGTATTTTGAAAATAATCGAAAGCAATGTCTATACGCCCACGGAGGAACCCGAAATCGACCCCGGCGTTGAACTTCGACTCCGTCTCCCAGGTCAGGTTGGGAGCCGCAAAAAGATACTCCACCCAGCTGCTTCCGGAGCCGTTGGAGGGGCCGCCGCCATCACCAAGGTTGATTCCATAGCTGTAGCTGTCGCCTCTCTGCAGCTGTTCCCTGTAGGTAAACCTGTTGCCCCCCACCACATCGTTGCCTGCAATACCATATGATACTCTTAATTTCATTTTGCTAAGGATATCATGATACTTTGTCATGAAATCTTCGTGAGAGACATACCATGCTCCCCCGACAGAGGGGAAGACACCCCACCTGTTCCCTTCCATAAAGTTTTCACTTCCGGTAGCACCGAAGCTCGCTTCAAGCATATACCTGGAGTCGTACTCATAAGCTACACGTCCAACAATATTCTGCTTCCTGTAGGGCAGCAGGTTTATCCCGCTCCCGATCTGTGTCTGCCTCTCTTTCTGATTGAAGAGCAGCAGTCCCGTTACGTTATGATTGTTGAACAGGCGGTTGTAGTTCAATGATGCTTCAAGGTAAATCTTCTTTGAACCGCTGTTAGTTATTGAGGCGGGGTCGCTGAGGTTGCTCCCTTCGCTGATAATATTCTTTATCAGGTTGCCGCTTTCTTCGCGGCCTATGGCGTTGTAGGTCTTGGCACTCTTGGTTCTCTTCATTCCCGAGCTAAAGTCGGAGTCGAAGCTAATGATACCCTTAGCATACAGCCCTTTGGTGATAAAGTCGAGTCGCTGCTCAATGGCAAGCCTGCTCTGCATCTGACTGTTCCAGGTACGCTGGTATCCCGAATGGTTGAGTAGGTTGTATGGATTATAGCGGTCCCACGCGGCAAGCTTATGATCTGATGCCGTTCCATCTGAGTAGTACATTGGTATATGATGCACCGGGAAAAGTGTAAGAGCGCTGAAGATCGCATCTGAGCTATTTCCAGGGTTATTCCTTTCCATATACTGACCGCTGATATCAAGTGACAGCTGTGTAGTTTCAGTGACTTTGAGATCGATATTAGACCGGATATTGTACCTGTTCAATCCGATATTGGCATCATACTCCTCAATGGGATTGGAGTTGAAAATACCCGATTCGGAAAAGTAGGCACCCGAGACAAAGAATTTTGCCCTCTCGTTGCCACCTCTCAGGTTGATTGTTATTCTTTGATTATTGGTCCGGTCCCTCAGTAGGTCCATCCAGTTTACCGAAGGATATAGGTCGGGGTCGGCACATGTCTTGAACATCTGCAGCACCTCCTTTGAGTAGATACCTTCATAATCTTCGAACTTGCCGGGGTTACCCGCGCTGTTCCACAGGCCCTCGTTGTACATTGAAAGGTAATCGTAAGAGTTAAGCAGCTGAGGCATCCGCTGAGGAGTAACTACTCCGTATTGTGCATTTACATTGATCCGGGTTTTCTGGGCGGCACCACGCTTGGTGGTAATAAGTATAACACCGTTGGCACCCTCTGCACCGTACACAGCTGTTGCCGCAGCATCTTTGAGGATGCTAAACTGCTCAATCTCGTCCACATCGATATCACTCATTGAGCGAGGTATACCGTCGACCAGGATGAGCGGGTTGTTGCCACCGGCGAATGAGCTTACGCCACGAATCCAGAAGCTGGCGTCGTCGTTGCCCGGCTCACCGCTGCGCTGTACAGCGATTATACCGGCCACCTGTCCCGCAATATTTGTTGTAAGGTTCCTGTTGGGAAAGCTCAACTCCTTGCTTGTCACAGAGCTGATGGATGACACCACGCTCTCTTTGCGCTGCTGCCCATATCCGATAACCACCACCTCTTCGAGATCGACATCGGTTTCGTCCATCTCAATGTTGATGATGTTGGCAGAGCCATCTATAATCCTCTCAACAGAGTTGTAACCTATATAGCGGACCTCAAGTGTGTTGCCAACAGGAACATTAATAAGGTAATTCCCGTCAACATCACTTACGGTGCCGGTCACTGTGTTCTTTATCATGATGGTTGCACCGATAATAGGTTCCGATGTGTACCTATCGGTGATTTTGCCCGTTACCTTTACACTGTTCTCCTGTCCTGTTGCCGGGAGTGAGAAAACAAAGGCACATAGGAACACCAATAAAGTGGAAATGTATATTTTTTTGTTCATATTATAATCTGTTTTATTCTATTCCTGTGAAATTATTTGCCAAAATCGGGATCTCTGCTCTCATCATACCCGATTTTAAGATCCGACACCTGCATTGTGTTGCCGGCACTCTTGTCCCAGTCGACAGGTACAATCCTTATATACCTCTTGGTATATGTGTTATTGAGGAGTATGGTAGCATCAACATTCGCTGCACCATCGATTTTGGCACCAGGGACAATTATACCCTCTTCCAACGGGTAGAAGTCCGTACCGTTATCACTTCCCAGTAGGTCGAATTCCCATATTCGCAAGCGTGCAAATGTGTTTGTGGAGCGGTGCCTGAGGAAAATCTGATTGAATTTCAGCGTCTGCTTCATATCTACAGGTATGAATATGTCGCCAACAGTTGCTCCCGGAGCCATGGCTCTTCCAGGCTTGCTCATGCTGATGAAAGAAGCCTGCCATACGCTGCCCTCATCGATCAGCAGATTCCAGTCGTTACCGTAAGCACCATCGGCATTGAGAGGATATTTAATGAGTCCCGGCTCATAATCGAATTCAAAAGACCTGCGCTCTTCAAGGTACCATGTAAAGACAGGCGCCAGCACTTTGACCGTCATCTCAGCCTTTACATTGCTCCCATCGGTGCTCATTATTGAGATTGTGACAACACCTCCGCTGACCGCCCTGATAAGTCCGTTCGGTTCAACATAGGCAATGTCGGAATTTGAAGATGCAAAAACGACATCTTTTATCAATGCATTATCCGGATAAACAGTAAAGTAGGATGGTTTGATCTGAAATTCTGCTGATTCGTTCACATTAATCCGAATCTCCTCTATGCTTGGGTCAAGCTCAATCTTCTGGACCCGGACCTGCCCGGTTACCCTTACCACACAGCTTCCCATGACCGTGTACTCCTTACTGCCGTCTGTTGCTGGCGATGAGGCAGAAATGATCAGCCTGGCTGTTCCGTTTTTCATGCCTGTTATTACCCCTTCACTGTTTACCTCGAAAATAGAGGGGTCGCTGCTCGAGAAAGTGACCTGGTTGTAATTGTTAGCGGTAGTCCCCTCTCTTGGAAATAGTTTATATTCCACCTTTAACGTCTCTGTTGACTTTACATTCAGCTCATTTTCTGAAGCGTTGGTGACAAAAATACCACCGTTATCCACACCCTCCACAACCTCACTGCTGTCGCAGCTTGCCATGAAAGAGAGTGAAAAGGCGATAAGTACGAAAAAAATTAAATGTTTCATTTGCATACATTTTCTAAAGTTAAATTATTCATTATAAAGTATTTGCATTTTCCTGATGTGTAATCATTTATCAGAGTATTCAAAACTGCATGTCACGTATTATTACAACCCGATATGTTCACCTCCCCTTTCTTTAGGTTTGTTATCATTCTGGTTGTTACCATTTTTTCTGTTTTCAGCTGAATAGTACCATATTATTTTATCGGTATACTCTTTGCCATCTTTCATTGCTCTTGCTTCAATTATATTTTCGCCTTCCTTTAGCTGAACTTTATTGAATATGTAATGGACGGAGGTGGTGCCAATAGACCAGTCTGATATCTCCTCACCGTTTAGTGTTAATTCAGGCGTGCCGATATTGGAATAGACAGTCACGGTGGTAATCTCGTTCTCACGGATGGCTGCCCTTCGTTGCGTGAGATATAAGACCGGCTCTCTGCTCCAGTTGGCCTTGTACCAGTAAAAAGGATCTTTTTTTACTTTCCTGTCGAATGTGACCAGCCCTTTCATGTTGCGTGAGTAGACACCACCCTGTGCCGACATGGGGGTGGCAAAGTCGAACATATTCCAGATGTATGATGCCAGCAGGTAGGGGTGTCTGGCAATCACACCCCACTGTATCTCATGGAATTTTGTCCCCCAGGTCTCATTATATTTTCTGTTGAACCCGCAGCAGTCGCCGATCTCACCAACATCCTCTTTCTGGTGTTCGATATTGGCCTCTCCGCCATATTCCGAAAATATCACTTTATGATGCGGATACTCCCTTTCTATTTTTTCTGCCCACTCTTCAATATCACTTATTTTGCCACCGTACCAGCCGAAATAGTGGTTAATACCCTGTATGTCGGCATTATTGTTCGCGGTGGCATTGATGTTGTTGTAGCCGCTGACCGACACTGTGTAGCGGCCGGGATCTTCACTTTTTGCCAGGTCGTGCAACATCTCCGTAAGCGGGATAGTCTGTTCGAACGGCGAATAAACCTCGTTATGCAATCCCCAGATAAAGATGCTGGGGTGGTTGTAGTTTTGCCGTATCAGCTCCTTCATCTGCTGCATGGCATTCTCGGTTTCGTGAGTGGTTACTTCATTTACAAAGGGTATCTCCGCCCAGACCAGCAGTCCAATGCTGTCGCATTTTGAGTAGACATATTCCGCCTGCTGGTAATGGGCCAGCCGCACAGTTGTTGCCCCTATCTCTTTTATCAGTGCCAGGTCGGCATCATGCTCCCTGGTAGTTAATGCGCTGCCTTTGTCCAACCAGTCCTGATGCCTGCAGACTCCGTACATAGGATACTTTTTCCCGTTCAGATAGAAACCATCGCCCTGCCGGAACTCGAAGGACCGGAATCCGACCGGCTGCACCACCTCGTCAACAACCTCACCGTCAACTATCAGCTGGGTTACCGACTTGTACAAATAGGGATCCTCAACCCCCTGCCAGAGCCTGGGGCTTTCGACCTTTAACCTCTGTGTGACAAGCTGGCGACCCTGTGGCGAAGCGTTAAATTTTTTCATCTTTTTTACTTTGAGCCTGTTGGCTGAGTCGTAGATTTCGTTGACCAACTCGATCTCCTTGTGGGCGGTAGTTTTGTTCTCGATTTTTACTGTGATACAGGCATCTGCGCTTTCGCGGGAAACATTCTCCTGACTGATATATATACCTGGCGATGCATAATCAGTTACGGCAATATTCACCTTGCCGGTAGTGATAATCTGAATATCGCGGTAGATACCCCCGTAAACGCCGAAGAGTACGTTGTTTACCGGGATCACGTCGGCACGAGGCTCGTTGCTTACCTTTACAATAATTTCGTTCTCTCCTTCAAAGCTTAACAAGCGGGTTATCTCTGTAACAAAGGCTGAGTAAGCACCTTTGTGGCGCCCCGAAAACTGATTGTTTACATATACCTCGGCTACCGTGCCTACACCTTCGAACCTGAGGAAGACCCGTTTCTCTTTCATGCTGATATCCGGGGTGAAGCTCTTCCTGTACAAGGCGTCACCTGTATAGAACCGGCTTTGCGGATTCCTGAATTCAGTGATGTTGGCACTGTTCTGTTGCATGTCAACTGCATTCCAAGTGTGCGGAATAGATACTTCCTGCCAATGCCCCAAGGTTGGGTCCTGGATAAGCGACAGGCTGTTACCTGATAACGGCCCTTTTTTAAACACCCACCCATCGTTAAAGCAGGCAACCTCCCTGCCAAAGAGCATCGATCCACTAATCAGAAAGAGATAGAGGAGAAGTATATGTCTGTTACGTGAATAAAACCACATACTGTGTCTGGTAATGTTAAAAGTTTTTCATTTTAAATATTTCCGATCCAGCCATAAGGAAAGCGCCAACTCCATAGTCAGACGTCATCTCCCTCGTCACCTTCTTTGGATCGGCACCGATAGGCTGTACCCAACATAATTTCCCGTCCTCTTCAACTGACGCCAGAAGCGAGTTCCAGGCACATTCAAGCGGTTCCAGGTATTGCTGTTCATCAAGTATACCGCTATTTATCCCATATGCCAGGGCATAGGCTATAAGCGAGGTAGCACTTGTCTCCGGCGAGGGGTAGCTTTCCGGGTCGAGCAGGCTGGCATGCCAGTATCCCTCTTCGTGCTGAAGCTCTACAAGCCTGCTGGCCATTGCCTTGAACAGTCCGGTATAGAATTGCCGTTCCGGGTAGTCACCGGGCATGTTTTTCAGGAGATTGGCAATTCCCGCTATTACCCACCCGTTACCTCTGCCCCAGAAGATCTTCTCACCGTTCACCTCCCTCTTGCCAAGATAGCTGTCGTCTCTGTAGAAAAGACTTTCTTCCCTGTCGAAGAGATGATTATATGTAGCCCGGTAGCTCCTGTCCATAAAATTGATATATGACGTATCGTTTTCAAGTAATCCCATTGAGAGGTAGGCGGGTGGCGCCATAAAAAGAGCATCGCACCACGTCCATGTCTGTTTGTTACGGTGCGACATATCTCTGTCGGGAGATCCGCTGACAATATCTTTGAGCCTTTTTTTTGTTGACTCAATCATTAGTGGTTCCCGGTATTTTTTATACATTTCAAAATAAAACTGAGCTATACATAACTCATCTGCATGGTATATTCCATATCGCGGGTAGGAGATGAAATTTGCCGGAATCTGCCAGCTGCTCTCCTTACCCACCTCGTTATAAAGCCAGTTGTAATATTGTTCTCCCTTGCCGGAGAGTGAGGCCCAGTGTGTAAGCCCCAGATAAAATACGCTGTTGCCCCATGCTCCAATCCCGTAATCGTGCAGGTTGCCCGATGTTTCATAGCTGAAGTTGTCTATTTGCCAGTCAGCTACCCTGTTCAGTGCTTCGGCCACCTCTGCTTTATTGTTGAGAGAGTAACAATTATTTTTTTTCAGGCAGGAGGTGCATATAAAAAACGGGATCAAAAGATAAAAAACCTTCATCGCGAGTTATTTGTATTTCACCGGCAAATGTATGCAGTAGAGTGGGTTCTCATTTGCTCTTTTCGTCAGAAGTTTTGCTGGAAATGACTTTCCACAGCACTCTTTATCCTTTCATTGTACGAGAATGGTAGTTTTTTCTAACTTTGCTATTTGATAAGCTGTTGTAAGTCGATTTTATCTTTTTTATTACTGATCATGAGAATTGTACTGATGTTTTTCTTGTTGATGTTGTACAATGCATTTATCTGTGAAGGGGCTGATTTAAAATTCCACACCCTCTCGCCTAAAGATGGATTGAGCTTTGACGGTGTTATCGACATTAAACAGGATGGTCATGGATTTATTTGGATACTGCTGGATAATAACCTGTTCCGTTTCGATGGGTATAGTTACAAATCGTACAAGGCCAATTTTGTAAACGGTAAAGATACCACAAATTATTATTTCAACAATATGGCCGTAAACAGTGAGGGTAGATTGCATGTGGCCACATCGAAGGGGATATATCGTTTTGACAGCCGTTCAGACAATTTTGCACCACTATATAACTTCCTGCCGAACAATATTTTTATCGACAGCCGCGATATTATCTGGTTTACTGATCAGAACGGGCCGGCCTACCTTGATGATGAGCTCAACGCGGTTTATCCTTCTTTCAAAGAGAGAAAGTTGCCTATTGGCAGACGGCTTTTCAGCGAAGAAGGAAATGGATTGTACCTATCATCCTCTTTTGGGCAGATCTATCGTTATAACCGGGTAAGCGATGAGATTGAAAGCTGCTTCAACATTAACTCCGAGTTGGGGCACGATCATATAGTGGGTATTGAGATAAACGATGATGAGATGTGGATCCTTAGCAGTGCTTTCGAGCTATTCAGGATAGACCTGCAGACCTACCGGATAAACTATCGGTATAAATATACACAGGAAGAGGGGCTAAGGATCAGATGCCTCTATGTCCACGACGATGAGTCGGTATGGGTCGGCACAATGAATGGGCTATATGTTTTCACTCCTCATAGCAAGGAGATGAAAATATACCGGCACCGAGGTGATGACCTGTTCAGTATTCCTAACAGCTCTGTGTGGACTATAGTGAAAGACAACAACAGTAATATATGGCTGGGCACCTATATGGGGTCGGTTGCTTATGTTAATCCCGGTGAACAGAAGATTTTCGATACTTTTCTTGTCTCTTCGGATGGGCTGAATAAGGCACCCGTAAGCGGTTTTGAATTTGCCGGGGAGGATAAGCTGTGGATATCAACTGAAGGTGGCGGCATAAATATTTACGACATAAAAGAGTGTCGTTTCTACTATCTGGATCATATAGATAAGGAGAACAGCTTGTCGAGCAGCAATACCAAGGCAATGGTGAAAGACAGTAACGGGAACATGTGGATATCGACCTTTAGAGGCGGGCTGAACTGTTATGACCCTGATAAACGGAGGTTTATTCACTATCTTAATGATGGGGAGAAGGTGAGTGGGCCCTTATCAAACAATATTAGAAAAATTATTCTTGAGCCGGACTCCGGGCTCTGGGTTGTTTACCAGGAGCATTCTGCTACCATATCGTTTTTCTCTTTTCAGGAGAGGTCTTTCTCTCATTTCACGCCTGAAAAGCCGCAGGATATGAGAAGGGATTACATATATGATATTTGCCGGGGTAGGGACAAGAAAATATGGTTTGTCACCTCCCACTTTCTTTACCGGATGAATATTGAGACGAAAAGGTTTAAAGAGTACCCTATTCCTTCGGAAAACGGTTCATCGGCATCAGCAATCTGTTCTGATGATTACGGCAACCTCTGGATCGGCATGTCGGGGAACGAGGTGATACGGTTTAATCCCGAAGAGGAGATTTTTTTCTCATTTTCTGATATCATGAATAGCCATATCGCGGAGACCTATTCAATAATCTATAGCAATAATGCCCTGTGGCTGGGAACGAACGATGGTTTGTTCCTTTTTGATGTTGGGGCACGCCACTGTTCAGCCTTTAAAGAGGCCGATGGCACCCAGGGAGATATCTATTACCCGCTGGCGACAATGAAAGATAGCAAGGGGATACTCTATTTTGGTGGTACGAGAGGCTTTACCATGGTCAATCCGAAAAAAATAAGCAGTAATCCGGCAAAGCCTAAGGTCATATTCTGTGATTTCTATATCGATAACGAGGTTGTTTCACCTGATCTCTACCATAAGGAGCCGCGCTCACCGGACAATCCCCCGGAGATTGTGCTTAATTACAGGCAACTGAATTTCGGGTTTGAGGTCTCTTCCGACAACTATCTTACACCTGGCAAGAACCAGTTCAGGTACAGACTGAGGAATTTTGATGACCGTTGGTCAGTGAATGATGCACAAAACAGGTTGATACAATATACAAGCATGCCTCCGGGGACCTATTTTTTTGAAGTGCAGGCAGCCAACAACGATGGTGTATGGGGCGCTGTCTCAACAGTAAAAATTGTCCGCAAAAAAGCGCCATGGGCAAGTATGGCAGCCATAGCCTTATATTTTGGTGCCATTGTTATTATAATATTCTATTTTGTAAAAGCTTACAGAAACCGAAAACAGCTGGAGCTTCAGTTACAGATAGACCGGCTTGAGAAGGAGAAGAAAGAGGAGATTCACAAAGAGCAGTTGCAGTTCTTCACTAATATCTCGCACGACCTGAAAACGCCTCTCTCTCTGATTATGGCTACTACCAACCGAATGAAAGAAGAGGGAATGAAAGAGTATTACTATAATATACTTAACAGCAATTCGGAGCGACTGATGCGGTTGCTGAACGATATTCTTATGTTCAGGAAGGTGCAGAGCAATACAATAGAGTTGAAGGTAGGCCTTGGTGACCTGAACAAATTTATCCGCGACATTGCTTCAGAATTCAGCGAGTATGCCCTGAACAAGGAAATTGAGTTTATTGTCGAAGCTGACGAGAAGGAGCTGGAGAGTGTGCCTTTTGATCGGAAGGTGATGGAGAAGATTATTATGAACCTGCTTGACAATGCATTCAAATATACCGGAATGAAAGGGAGAATACGGCTAATTGCTTGCAGGGGCGGCTTCCGGTCGGTCTATAAGGACTCATACTGTATTGAGTCACCTGATTATTCGAAACTGTCCAGTGCGGATTATAATCCTCCGGTGCAAAGCGGTCCCGATGTAAAGGCCGGCCCGCAATATGGCAAAAACACCTTTCAGATTGTGCTGAGCGATACTGGTGCGGGTATTTCGAAAGAGTCGATAGATAAGGTCTTTGACCGTTACTATCGCGTGGAGACACTGGATAAGAAAAAACATCTTGGGGCGGGTATCGGACTGGCATTAGTTAAAAACCTAGTCATGATACATCGTGGAAGTATTGCAATTTATAGTCAGCGGGGTGTAGGTACCGATTTTGTCCTTAGCTTTTTGGCAAGCTACTCTTCCTGTAAGCCGGGGGAGATAGAAGAAAAAAATGTTGCTCATGCCGGGGTACCGGCGACCGTCGCTTCAGAAATGGATGAGGGGTTGCTGAATGAGAGTCAGCACCATTATCCGGCTGATGGAGATGTGAAACGGATATTGATTGTTGAGGATAACACCGACTTCAGGATGATCATCAAGTCATCTCTCGAGGAGCTCTACCATGTGGTTGATTTTGCTGATGGCAGGGAGGCACTTGAGTTTCTTGATAAAGAGAGCGTAGATATGATTGTCAGTGATATCATGATGCCCAACCTAGATGGTGTCGCTTTTTGCAAAATCATTAAAGAAAATATAGAAACCTCGCATATTCCCTTTATCATGCTCACGGCTAAGACTGGAACGGACAGCATGATTGAAGGAACTGAGTCGGGAGCCGACAGATACCTGGAAAAGCCCATAAATCTCACACTATTAAAGACAACCATCTCGAATGTGTTTGAGGGTCAGAAGAAGTTAAGGGATTATTACGCGAACAACTATTTTGCCAATATATCGGATATCTCTGCCAATAATGAGGACAAGCTGTTTTTGCGGACTATTGCCCAAATAATTGACAGGTACATCGATCAGTCTGATTTCGATGTAAACACCATTGCCGGGGAAATGATGATGAGTCGCAGCAAGCTCTATTCAAAGCTGAAGTCGCTTACCGGAAAATCTATTGTTGAGTTTGTCCTGCACTACCGTTTGCGCAAGGCAGCTTTACTGCTTAGTGAGAAAAACTGTTCTGTTCAGGAGGCGATGTATGCCGTGGGTATTGAGAGCCCGTCGTATTTCACAAATGTTTTTAAAAAGGAGTTTGGCGTTCCACCTTCGAAGTTCGCTACAAGCTATAAGAAAAGAAATTAGGGTTGAAAAATGCAAATTTATGAGATTTTCGTACAATTTTTGTATATTGGCATAGGTTTATTTGTATCTTTGCCTGAGAGATAAATCGCTGGGTGTGAATCTGAAAATTAAAAATATAACCTTAGTCCACAACTCTTTACAGGGTGTTAAATTTCGGATAATATCATAGGCCAATGGAAGTGTGATGAAATATTCCAAGTCTATTTCTTTGTTCTTCTTCAGATAATCGTTTACAAACTTAATTGTTGAAATTAAACCCTCCAAAAATGTGTCTTCATAAAAGTGAGGGATAACTATTTTTTTAAATCCGGATGAAGTCCTCTGTTAACTTTGTTGTTCTCATCTCATTTGATTATAAGTTAAAAAACAAAGTTAAATAAATTATCATTGTGTTACAAATAAATTGACTAAATTGAACTTAGGTTAGATAGCTAGTCAAGAATGATTTAACCAAGATAAATAATGAAATTGCTATTGCGGTAAGGTGTTTAACAAAAAAGTCTGTCGCCGAAAATATTGAACACCCATACTCTTTAGTTATTACAATTGAAGAGTATGATAATATTGGTTTAGAAGAGATTTTATATGATGAAATAAGTGCAATAAATGAGGTAAAAGCAGTGGCTGTTTTAGATACTACACTGGATAAATAGTTACTATGTTTGCAGATGGGATGCAAAACAACAATGCAGGATGTCGCTCATTGGAGGCTTCGCGCCTCCAGTCGCTCAGGCTGACCTCCGCGGTGTTTTTCATGGTTTGAGATAATAAATCGGTGCATAAATAATTGGATATTATATTTGTAACGACCAAGAAACAGATATTAATATTTCAACTAAATATGCACCACTATGCAAAAGAATAAAATTAGTTTCAAAGGGCAAAAGATTTTCATCGGGATTGATGTCCACAAGACAACATGGGTTGTTGCAATCCTTACAGAATCCGGCTTTTTGAAAAAGTATCCTCAAAAAGAATCGGCAAAAGAGCTCTTTGATTTTTAAAAAAACATTATCCTGAAGGCGAGTATCATGCCGTATATGAGTCTGGTTTCACTGGTTTCTCAACTTATTATGCATTGACAGATCTCGGCATCGATTGTATTGTAATACATGTGGCCGATATACCTACCACGCAATATCAGGAAATGATGAAAACCGATAGTATTGATGCAGTCAAATTAGCCAGAGTATTACGGAAAGGAGATCTTAGACCTGCTGATACGCCAAGTAGAAATAAACCGTCAATCACTATTAGAAGCTACTAGAGCAATACGCCAATTAAGTCAAGCAGATAGATATAAATCAGGTTTTGATTTGTTAATGAGCATCCCAGGAATCGGGATTCAGGTTTCCATGTGCATTTTGACTGAAATCTACAATATTAATCGATTTCACAATGAAAGAGAATTTGCACATTATCTCGGATTAATCCCTACTTGCCATAATAGTGGGGACAAGAAATCAAATGAAGGAAAAACTTTTCGCGGCAATAAGCAACTTGACCCAATGATAGTTGAAGCTTCATGGAAAGCCACTCGTAATGATATTGGACTGGGAATGGCATTTAGCTCTTATTTAAAGCGAATGAAACCGCAAGAAGCTATCATAAGAATTGCGAGAAAACTATCAAATATTATATATTCGGTTTTAAAGAATGAGAGGCCATATCAACCTTACTGTTGGGATAAATAAAACAAGATAAAGATTATTAGACAACCTCATAAAACGACTCCTTTGTGGACACTTGATGAGTTTATAAAACTTCATCTTGCACTAGTTTGTTGCGTTTTGCCTATATTCTGAAGAAGTAAATTGTTACGCAGGTTAGCCTGTTTTAACTCATAGAAGTTTGTCTAATAGGCATACCGGACAACAATCTTTTTAAATATAATCCTATGCAATTACGATATAACAGTACTGCAATAGTTAACCACAATTATCCTGTTATGAACTATGGTAGTTCAAAAGGTATGGACTTCGATAGAGTATTGATTTACCCAACAGAATGATTTATAAAATGGTTAATAAATTGAGATTCCTTAGCTATAACGACTTTGTCTAAACATTACGTTGCAATCACTAGAGCGAAACAAAGTGTTGCTATAATTTACGATTATAAAGAAAATGATAATGTAGAAGGGATCGAGAAATTAACAGGTGTAAATCAGGGACAATTGAGCCACTATGTTACAGGTAGAAGAAAACCTAGCAAAAAAACAGTAGATAAAATTAAAAGGGAATTACATCACTTTGCTGACGAAATCTCTCAAATAGAATTTGTTTAGTAAAAACTTTTAACCGCCGCAGGAAATTACTTGTGGCGGTTTTTTTATGATATTATATTTACCTGGTCGTAGCCATGACCGCTGTTTGTACTGCCAATCAATTGCGAATCCCAGATGAAAGTGGCTGTTGCAGACTCTTCTGTAACCTTCCCTATTTGTG
>NZ_DCEN01000033.1:49452-59758 GCF_002316955.1 Proteiniphilum sp. UBA1028 | reverse complement strand
ATTATACCGCCCCTGATTGGGTCGAGTTGCCTGTTCAGGAACAAAAAGATCTTTTCAAAAAAGAGCCCAAAAGATGACTTCCACTTGTTCATCATCCTTTTGAAGTTGAAACCGGCGGCTGCGAGCATCACGTTGATCTCATCCCCGACAATTTCCTTGTAGTAATTCCGGGAGAGACGGTGATCTTCTTTCAGGTGACCGATTACCGGCTCAATGCCTTCCCGTTTGCGGAAGTACTTTCTCTCTTTATTCTTTCGATGCTCACTCACAGCTTTTGAAATGGATTTGGGGATGTGAATGAACCAACTCGGACGCCTCACAAGGCACACGGGGTTGAAACTCCTGCTCCCCACAAAAGAATTGGTAATAATTGTTTTCACTCCATTGTTCCATCACGCTTTCATCGGAGAGATCGCGAACATGTTTCAGGATCAATAAACCCACCATCAGGCGAACAGGTTTCGCCGGACGTCCGTTATCGGGACAATACAAGGGTGAGAACTATCTTTCAAACATCTCCCAATCAATTTTATTGGCCAGAATGAATAGCGGGTGCTTATGATTCAATGTGCTTTCCAGTGAAAAGAACAATGAGTGTTGTGACCGGTCTTGTTGTTTTGCCAGCATAATTTTCTGCAGGATTTATATCTCAAATTTACAAAAACTTGCAAAATTAACCAAGAAAAATATCTACTATTTTACTGTATTATAGACTATTAAATGCTTTTTAAGGGCCGACTAAATATTGTTTAATTGTGGCGCACGCTGCCACCAATAATTTGATTTGCAGCATGTTGAGAAATGGAACTTTTTCGATGGTTTGCTACTCTTTCACCACCCTATGTTCTGTTTAAAATTAACCATCAAATCCAGATCTCTCTGCGGGATGGGTAAAAGTTCATGTTTATTTTTTTTGGTGTAATTGGCGGGTATATAATACTGTGGCCCATCGCTATACCAATCTGCAATATCCTGCACAGTTTCCATGATGGACTCGTAATAGATGCCCCACCTTGTTAAATCATGCCGTCTGTGTCCCTCGAAAGCAAGCTCATAGGCACGCTCTGTTCTCACAGCCTCCTGAAACTCCTCATACGTCAAATCCAAGGGTAGGTCTGAAAGGGTATTGCTCATATTGATGGGCAACCCGAAGCCCCTTCGACGAACCACATTCACTGCCTCGTAAGCATCGCTGTTGGGTCCTCCCTGGGCCTCATTGATCGCCTCGGCATAGAGGAGAAGCACATCGGCGTACCTTAGAATGTACCAGTTTATATTGGACAGATTGGCATCGATCAGGTAGTTGGCATCATCCACGTATTTTTCCGTATCCCACTTGGCTGGCGTAAGGCCATTCATAAATGGCCTCTTTATATTCTCCGGAGCATCCTCGGCTATGGCCTCCAAAAAGGTGGCATTGTTCGAGATGGGGATCTTCACGCCGTTCTGTCCGGCAGGAGATGTGCCGTATCTGTAATCGGCAAAGGAGATCTGCCATCTTTTATCCTGCGAACGGCTGTTCCAGTCTCTCAAAAAGGTAGGAATTACCTTCCAGTTGCCGGCATTCCTTACTCCTTTAATATTAGTGGCAGTTACTCCATTCCATTTGCCTATCCGGCCACTGGGGTCAAATGCTGCCATGCCGGTCACAACGGGCGAGTAGAAACTAACCTCTAATAAGCTTTCGGAGGGATCCCATATTCCATTGCAAGTGTTCTTCCAGAGTTGCTCGTAGTCATCCATCAAAGCGTGTTTGCCGGAGTTGATCAATGTCTTTGCCACGTTTGCCGCTTTCTCCCATTTGCTGTGATCCGATACCGGGCTCCCTGCCCAGGTAGCATATACTTTTGTCAGTAACCCCATGGCAGAGCCTTTGGAGATCCGGAAGCTGTTTTCAGCCCTGAAGTTATCATCCATGGCATACGGCAGGTTATCGATGGCATACAGCAAATCAGATTCTATAAACTCATACACCTCTACCGGATCGGCCTGGGTATAGGTAGCCGGATTTGCATGAGACTGCTGCGTGGTTTTTATGAGCGCTATGTGACCGAACCATCGCACCAGCTCGAAATAATACAAAGCTCGCAGGGTTCGCGCTTCGGCCATATAGATGGCAGCCAGCTGCTGCTCCCTTTCGGAGTAGCCGGACAATTTCCCGCTGATCCCCTCTAAAAAGTCATTGGCATCATAAATGGCACTGTAGAGGCTCGACCATGTTTGCTGAACCTCAATCTGCGTACTCGTGTATGAGTTGGACGGGACCAGACGGAGGCCATCCGGTGAATTTCCTTCCACCTTGGCGATATCGGTGGGAATGGTAAAGAGCATAGAGAGATTAAATCGATACATACCCTCTTCCACCATTTTCCTGTAAACGCCTAATAACACCGTTTCAGCCTCTGCGGGGGTATTCATATAATTGGTTTTTTCTATCTCCGTGTAACTTACCTCATCGAGGGAACAAGAGGGAATGGTGATCAAACCGATCATTATATATAAAATGTACTTGAGCTTATTCATATGATTGATGATTATATTTAAAATTGAATTTCAATGCCTGCAATTAACACCCTGCTCATGGGATAGGCCCCCCAGTCAAAACCGGGCATCAAGGGGCTGTTCTTCATATTTACTTCCGGATCCGATCCTTTGTATTTAGACCAGGTTAGCAAGTTCTGAGCGGTTCCATACAGTCGTATATTGTTGACATATTTAGTTTTAACAAGCATCTTTTTGGGAAGCGTATATCCCAGCGTAATATGTTTGAGCTTGAGGAAGGAGCCATCTTCAATGAAACGTGAATAAAGTTCGTATCTGACATATCCATTCGCTGAGGGCACTGCATTGGACGCATGAGTAGGTGTCCACCTGTCAACCACCTCTGCAAACTGGTTGGCCCTTTCGGTCTGGGTTTGCGTGTGGAACATGCGGGTGGCGTTATACAGGTCGTTGCCGTAAGTAAACTGAAACAGCACGCTCAGGTCAAAATTGTGATACATGAATGTGTTGGTGAGCCCCCCGTAAAACTTCGGCAATCCGTTGCCAATGGCGGTTCTGTCTTCGGTGGTGATGATGCCGTCGCCCGTGATATCTTTGTATTTCACCATGCCCGGCTCTACCGGCCGGCCTGAGTGGGTGCTGATATCAACCACGCCGGGCTTTAACACACGTTTCCCGTCGGGGGTGATATTGAAGTCGGAGCTCTGATACACACCGTCAAACTTATAGCCATACATCTCACCGATGGACGAGCCCACTGTGGCTATGTAGTCATATCCGGAGAAGTTACTGTTAAACCTTGATGCGGCATACATGGAGTTGGCATCGCTTTGCAGCGATTTGAGCGTGTTCTTGATGAACGAAATATTGAAATCGGTTTGCCAGGTGAAACGGCGGTTTTGCACATTGACCGTATTTAAATTGATCTCCAACCCCTTGTTCTGAATCTTGCCAATGTTTTGCCACTGTGAGGTGAAGCCGGTCACGTGAGCAAGATCCTGGGCCAGCAGCAGGTCTTTCGTGTTCTTTACAAAATAGTCGATGATAAGATTCATGCGGCTATTGAATAATCCGATGTCCAGTCCGATATTGGATGTGCTGGAACCCTCCCATCTCAGGTCTTTGTTTGCCAATTGCTTAGGATTTAGAACGGTGACCAGTTTATTCCCCACTCCATACTTGCTGGCCGTATACAGGTCGAGCGACAGATAGTTGGTGATCCTGTCGTTCCCTACCACTCCCCATCCCAGACGGAGTTTGAGGTTGGAAAGGAATGGGATATCCTGCATGAACTCTTCTTCCGATACCCGCCAGGCTGCCGCGAACGACGGGAAATATCCCCATTTGTTCCTTGCTGAGAAAACCGTGGAACCATCTGCCCTGAGGGTGGCTGTTAGCAAATACCGGTCGGAGTAGTTAAAGTTCGCACGCGTAAAATAGGAGAGTAACAGCTTGTCATTCTTTGATGTCTCCACCCTGCTCGGCGTTGCGCCAAGGCCCAGGTTGTCGCTCCCCAGGTGATCGAAAGGAAAATCTTTTGCCTGGCCATGAAGATATTCACTGCTCCTGTAGGTGGTCTCTTGCCCGAGCATGGCATCATACGACATCCTTTTGTTGATCTGATGCCTGTAAGTGAGGGTGTTGCTGTTACCCCATCTCACGTCCTTGTTGATCTGGGAGGAACCGTAGACCCCTCCGCCACGATAGGCCTGGCTTGAGTTTTCACCATAAAAAATATCCCTTCTGGAATGGGTGGTGTTATAAGTAGCCGATGACCTGAGTGTGAGGCCCTTCATCAACTGGATGGTGAGCCCTGCGTTTATGCCCCACAACTCCTGATTGCGCTTATTCGTTACCGCCTCGGCCTGCCTGATCGGATTGATTTGTGAGAACGTGGGGTTTTCGCTGAGCTCCAGGGGATCGAAGACCGACTCCAACAACTCTTCATTCGACACCCTCAGTCCCCCCGTATTTCTGGCATTCAGAAGGTTTGAAAGAACAGTAAGCGCTCCTCCGGTACCGGAAGTGCCGATCCCCTCCTGGGTGGTGTTGGCGTAGTTAAGGGTCGTGTTCAGGGTGATGGAGGGCGTGATCCTCTGATTGAATCGCAACCGTCCCGTATATTTCTCAAAATTGCTGTTCTTAAAGATCCCATTTTCATTGTAAGCAGAGAAGGAAGCGGCGTATTGCGACTCTTGGGTACCTCCCGTGAGGTTGATATCATGGTTTTGGGACCAGGTGGGTCTGAATGCCTCCGCTTGCCAGTCCACCCCTTTCTCATGGAGATAATCATCCATTGTTTGATATTTATAAGGATTACCCTCTTCATCCACGCCCTCCTGGAAATAGGTGTTCCCATATTTATTAGGGTTCAGTTCCAGTTGGAGCTTTACAAACTCATACGGTGTCAATAAATCGAGTTTTTTCGTTATCTCACGATAGCTGGCAGATCCGTTGTATGATATTTGGGGTTTTCCCTCTTTCCCCGACTTGGTGGTGACCAGTACCACCCCATTGGCCGCACGAGCTCCATAGATGGCGGAAGCAGAGGCATCCTTCAAGATATCGATTGATTCAATATCGTTGTTGGAGAGGTAATCGATGTTGCTCATCTCAAAACCGTCCACAATGAATAGCGGTGAAGCATCGCCGGTGAGGGTACCTACACCGCGAATTTTTATATCGAAACCTGAACCGGGTGTGCCATCCGACTGAATGATCTGTACGCCGGAGACTTGTCCGCCTAGGGCACCCACCACGGAGCTTGTCTTGAATCCTTCAATGGATTTGGAACCTACGGAAGAAACGGATCCGGTGAGGTCGTTGCGCTTCATGCTCCCATACCCAATCACCACCACTTCTTCCAGCAGCACATCGTCGGGAGCCAATGTTACGGTCAAACTGCTTCTGCCGGACACATTCACTTCCTGAGTAAGGTATCCCACGTAGCTGATCACTAATGTAGCATTGGCTTGGGTGGTGATGGTGAAGTTGCCGTCAATATCCGTCACCACCCCCCTGCTTTCTCCTTTCACCTGTACGGCTGCTCCAATAACCGGCATAGCCTCCTCATCATATATCACCCCCTTCACGGTGATCTCATCTGCTGTCTGTGCGAACACAGCTTCCGATACGAAAAACAATGAGATAAAAGAGATCAGTATAAGTCTACATATTTGTTTATTCAAAACCATCATAATTATTTAGTCTGTTTTATTTTTAGAAACTTGTGTCGAACCAAATGGCCAGCGGAAAAATTTGGGTGCCTGATGCCACGGATCCCTCATTGCCGTTGGTGGCAAAAGTCATTTGCCCGATGATCACCCCATTGGCATACCCGTAATCATCTTTCCATTTATCCGGATTTACAATCACAGAAAGATCTTCATTGCTTACATAGGCGGCGGGCACGGATGTTCTGTTTTTATTGTCAATGTACGACATGGGACCCCTGGCACCGGTATTCACACTGGGTGAGCCGATGGCCTCATAATATGCTTTCCATATATTGTATATGAAAGAAGTTCTGAGGCCCGGTTGTCCATCGATATGTTCAGCCGGCCCATTCACGTTATAATATTGGAAGTTACGCCGGTAATCCATCAGGAACAGATCCCTGTTCACCTCGCCGGTTATTTCAGGTGCTACGGAGCGTCCTCCTGTGCGGGGATTAATTTGTGCCACGAAGGGAGTATAATCTACCGAGACTCCGTTTTTGGCTGCCGAGCAGTGTATGAACAGGGGCACCTTCACCTGTGTCTCCTCCGGAAGCCCCTTTCCTGCTATCGCTTTTACCACTATCACAAACGCCTTGGCGTCTACCCATCCCTGCAGGAAGGTAACTGTTCCCTGCTTATCAATGGAAACACTGCCTCCGGAGAAGTTGGTGGAATGCACGCTCCACTCCACTTCTATTCCTTCCGGGATATCAGATTCGATGACCGGAAGCGATAAAGCCAGCAGCTCACCGTTGGAGAACACCCTGAACTGATTTGCGTAATTTGCTGCAGGAGACAGGTTGAGGTTGTTGCCCCATCTGAAATAGGTGAAATAATAGGGATTTTTCTTTATTTTCAGGCCCATCGTCGCTCTCTTCTCACTTTTTATGTTTTTAGCCAGTACGGTCACATTGTAATCCCCTATGGGTATTTTATTGCCTTTTTCTGCTGAAATAGTACCTGTAAAAGGATCGATCTTTAAATCGCCCAAGGTTGAAGGCAGATCTACAAACTCATACGTCACTTCATCCCCGTCTCTCTCGGAAGGCATTATTTCAAACCCTATGGCTTGCGAGAATTCATTCGATGTAGGATAACTGAACTTCTCAATGGGATGTATGAACGCCACAATATCAATTGTATACACACCGTCAAAATCGGCAGATCCAAATTGATTGGTCACGGTGACAGACACTTCACACTGAGTTCCTATGGGGAGCCCGTTATTTTCACGCAACGAAAGCTCCCCGGTAGCTGCATCGATGGTGATGGGAGCGTCGGCCGGTGCAACGGATCGGATGCTGTAGGTCAGCATCTCTTCCGAACCCACGAGGGTAGGAGCCGTCGATGTCACTCCGGTCGAGAATTCAACCCGGGCATTGTTGGGAGTATACGTAAGTACCAATGGCTTGGAGGTGATATTCACTGTCAGGGCATTCGGGAAGATCCCTTCTTCAGACGTCTCATCCGTGGCGGAGGTGGTTAACCTGAGATCAAGGGTGTATTTCCCCGGCTGAATACCTTCCACTCCTTTATCCATGGATATTACTCCATCGGAAGAGATTTTAAACAATCCCTCATTTTTCACGGCTTCATCTCCTTTTCGCACACCCGAGATGATATATTTTTTGATGGTGATATGCTCCCCGTCGGTGACAACCCGGGCGGTAGGGATCTCATGGGTAGCTTGCGGATCCAGCAGGTACTCCAATGGCACCTCTATCACATTGGGTTCCACAGAGATCCCTTGGGGAATGGGACGCATCATATTGATGGATACCACATCGGCAAAAGTGTACCGTTTACCGTCCGACATACAGGAAACCGTCAGTGTATAAAGTCCTATCTCAAGGTTGTCGGTATTAGCAATGGCGATCGCTCCCGAATTGGGATCAATCGAAAAACTATTTGTCTGTACCACCTGTCCGTCAAGCTTCACCTCGGTGATGCTGAAATCGGATGGAGGCGCCCCGTAATAGGTGGGTCCGTCCAGGTTGAAGTGCATCGACGGGCCGATATCGGTGACGCCGCTATAATACAAATGTAGTTCCTTGTTGTCCAGGTTGTCTGTGTCCGTACAGGATATGTGGAAAGCAAATAATGCCGCGACAACATACAAGAACAACCATTTACTCTTCATGATGATCTTATTGGTTTTCATTATTTTGGATACGTTAGATGATTTATTGTAGTGTATAGTTCAAAGCATAAGGCTTTCCATTGATGGTCACCTCTGCGGAGGCACCCCGGCTATTGAACAGGCCTTCGGTGTTATCGGTAAACCTTGCACTGATATCCATATTGGCGTAATCAGCTTCGGTGGTGAATGGGTGAATCACCGTTATAAAGCGGGCAGCGCCATTGAGCGGCTTTTTGATGGTCACCTGGTAGAACCTGCGTTGCGCCGACTTCTCTCCCAGCTTATTTGAGACATAGGCCGTGTTGTTCAGGGCAGCGTAACCGGGGGTTGTGCCGACAAAAGTTTTGAATAGCATGTTATTGTTGTCGCCATACTGGGTATGTGCCCCATAGATGAACTCGGAAGCGCGGTCATCGATGATGACATCATCCCTCTTGGGGGATAGATTAAAGTTTACGTTTACCAGGGGATCAGCGTTCTCTCCATATCCTTCGTCCACGATGACAAAAAAACTTTTCTCTACAAAAAACACCGCCCGTCGATGGGTCAGGTCGGAGTAGGATTTGTTCTCTGTGACTATCAAGTCATAATTATCATTGCTTTCCTGTTTCAAAAAGGTTCCCAGCATATACCCATCTGCTATATCCCGGCTGTTCCGGGTCATTGTATTATGCATTTTTGTAGCTCGGAAAGCTCTGCGATCCGCGTTGCTTTCCGGAGTACCCCCATAGGAGTAGACGCCCGCGTCGGGAGTGAAATTCCTGCCTTTGCTGTAAAGGCCGAAGGTACCATTGTCGGGCTGACAATGCCATTTATTCTGGGGGTTGTAGTTATTTTTCAGGATCATCACCGTGGAGTTACTTCCCCAGTCGCTTCTCATCATGTAATAACCGGCATGGGGATAAGTTTGTATCCGATCAACCGGTTTTTTACCCATCTTTCCTTCGGTAGCCATCCATTGGATCTCTTCATCCTCCGGGAACATCTCGGAATATTGTCTTAGGTTCCTGAGCAACACGCTCTTGGTGTAAGATGAAGAACGTGTATCATTGAAGTTGTCAATGGAGTAGTCGGGATAGATGACATCCATCACAAACCGGGTTGCTTTTCTCAGATTCTCAATGTATTCACCGGGGAACAGGTTGAGTTTATTGTTGCTGCCGGCCAACTTATAGATGGTATAGAAATCAGCAATAACCCCTATATGATAGCTCGGATCCAATTCATTTTGAACGCCGTCTTCCAGAAACTGTGCTACCACCTGCTCCGTTATTTTACCGGCTCCCTCATTCAGCCACTCGGGAGACTTCTTGAATTCGGGCAACAAGATACCCGCGGTAATGACCGCCTGTGTCTGGGTTACATAAATGTTGCTGCCGTCGGTATAATAGTTGTTTCGGATCGTCTCCACGGTATCATAAAAAGCGGTAAGGAACACTGACAACCACTCAGGCGTGAAATGTGCGGAGTGCATGAAGTAATAGAACAGGTCTACCTGCGATATCACCCTTTCTGCCGGCTGCAGGGCATACCATGCCGGATTACTTCTGGTCACGCTGCCTTCGGGCACGGGATGGTTCTTTAACCAGTCGGCGTACACCTCGATCCAGGATTTGACATAATCTTCATTTTTGGTGATCCGATAAGCCTTTGCCTGGGGCAACATCCACTGGTGGCGGTGCATCTGGAGCCCAAACTCCTGATCCGTTATCCCGGCGGGAGCAAGCTCCCAGTTGATGGCATTGTTTTGGGTGAACAGGTAATAGACCTCCTTTCCATCTACCACGTCTTCCCTGAAGTTGCGTACATAAAACCGGTACGCAAGGGCCTGGTCGGCAACATTGAGGTCAAAATCGGTAATCGTGGGATTGAGCAAGTTGACACCGGGATTGATCACATCCAATCTTTGTCTGTAGTACTGTAAAAGTTCGTGTGCAGCGTAATACAGCTGACCGTTGTCATGATAGCTTTTCACTTTTTCAAGTCCGGGATAATCAAGGTTGATCACATCGAATAATTTTTCATTGATCACCTCATTGGGTTTCTCCGTGGGAGTCAAATGTACTTCCTTGATCCCCTCTTCACCTTCTATGATCCCGGCCTCTTTACAATGGGAAAGGGATACACATAGAATTGTTAAAGTAAGGTAACTTAAAATTCTATTTGTTTTTACATGCATAATTATAATATTGAAAATTAAATTGATTTGTTCTGATTTTGCATAATTTGAAATGCAATACTATATTTACTGTAAGTAGCTATAAGGAGATGCAATATACATTCAAATATGAGTCGTTCAAGGTCACTTTTTTACTATTAGCTTTATTACTCCTTATTTTTTTACCGTCTATGCTAGGTTTTTCACTAATTAATTCATGTCAAAAACAAAAATACAGTTGATTTCACAAATATATGTTAAAGCGTTTTTTTATACTTTCAAATTTGT
>NZ_DCEN01000033.1:48009-49236 GCF_002316955.1 Proteiniphilum sp. UBA1028 | reverse complement strand
ACCGAGCAGTAGAGTAGAAAATAAAAACAACTTTTATTTTCTATCTCCTTAAAAAAATTAAACTATATCGTTAGACAATAACCGGATGAGTTTTTCAGCTTATTTCAGCCCTCGTTTTCTATATATTCAAACATATGATGTGGAGTATAAATTGAATTTACTTACAGTGTATGAGTAGATTCCCGTTGGCATGTAAATATAAAACTTTTCCCCCAGTTGTGAATGAGCACAATCAGATTACAGTCTCGAATGTGGCAAAAATGTTAATTTCATTATTCCTATTTTATTTTGTCATACATAGTATAGGTTTTAATCAAGCCATACCTGCCCATCACTTATATAGAGAAATGGTATTTCTTCTTTTCCGTTATCCAGGTTCCTTAACAAGTATAAACCTTGGGCAGGGGCATTATTTACTTTTATATAATTCATGGTGGCACGGGTTCTGAAGATCTCCCTCCAATCTTTGCCGTCGAAATAGGACAAGAAATAGTTGTCGCCCACAACAATCTGATTATTCGCATTTCTCGGTGCAATTCTTAGAGCTTTTATTTTGACGGAATTCTGAAAATCGGTTTTTATCGAATTTGCATTCACAAAAGCTTCGAGGTTATCATCAAACGCATTTATACAGTCGTCCGCAGGCTGTCCGATTATTTTACAGAGTGATCCCGCTTCCTTCACCGCATCCTCCTCGTAAAATATGGGCAGCGGCGTTGGTTTTGCCCATTGATAACGATTACTCTCTTCTCCCAAAAATTCCAGATGGGCGATATTTACCGGACTCTTATCTGGCGTTTCTATCCTGTAATAACGATACGTTTTTTTATTCTCTATCGTCACTTGCTGTATATTGGGTTTCAATGGTTCACGAAACACATGCAGTGTGTCGAACTCACCGTTCTGATGATTTGATGCCAACAATAAACTTCCCGCGAAACCGGCATTGATTCTCTGCAGGTTCGGCTTTCCCGGAAACTTGCGAAGAAGGTGCATGTCCGTTATTGTTGCTGTGTCTGTTTTTAATTCCCTATACTGGAGATTCATGGGAATTTTCCCCGTCTTATCTGCCAGTTTTCTTCCCTGTACGACAGAAAAGATATTTTCCTCCTTAATCGTATTGGATGTCATGGGTTTTTGGATATAAGACAACTCCCCGTCCGATTGTAACAGAAAGGGATACCCTATGGGTTGCAACGTGTCTTTTTCATAATATGATAGTATAAA
>NZ_DCEN01000033.1:41215-47790 GCF_002316955.1 Proteiniphilum sp. UBA1028 | reverse complement strand
CCGCTACGTGTTACCAGGGAAAGGTATGCCAACCTGTTAGGCGTTTTGTTTTGAAATGGAAAGATTAAGGAAACCGTTTGTCTATAGCGGAAGCTCTCATCTTTCAATGTGGGCAAATCGAATATCTCCGGAATATATTCGTTCTTGCCTCTTAGGAAATAGGCTTTCTTTTTGTTTGCAGCAAACCCTCTCCTGTAAACTTTTGCAGCAAACCGCAAGTTGCTTTCCCAGTCTCCGCAGACATTGTTTTGCGGAATGGAATATAATCATACTCTTCAGACAGGGCACTCCTTATGGAATCGGGAATGCGGAATCTTAAATTCTTGATCTGCCCCAATGTCATGTTTCCAAACAACAGATTATAGATCGAATCGACCTTCCGAAAATAGACTTCGTACTTTTCGTCCAGGGTTATTTCATTGAGACTGCCGTGGTATAGCATATTTGCAATGAGATGACATGCCGCGACATATTTCAGATCATCAGTTCCCCGGTATAGATTCAACACTTTCTCCAGTTCCTGCCGATTATTACTGGCCTTGCTCAATGCGGCAGAAACATCTTTCGGGTAATTATTACATGATATGATTGTTAGCAGTAAGAAATATATTATTGGTAATTTGCTCATAAAGTGAAACCTAAAAATATTTTTAGGTTTCATCAACCAGCAAAAGCTTGTTCTTTATTATAGTTTTCTGAATTAAATTTTCGTTTCCCTCACCAGGGCATCGTACAGCGCCTCCTGCATGCAGCCCTCCCCGATCAGCTTCCGTAAGGCCTCCTCCAGCTTCGCCTGTTGTGACGATGTGAGTGTCGAACTCTGTTGAATAGCCGATGCCAGAGGATCGTCCACTGGCTCTTCAACGTAGGAATCATCCCAATCTCCCCAGATATCTCCATCATCCCAATCCTCGGGATCATCAAACTCCGACCAGTCGGGATCGGGTCAACCCGGCCATTCAGGATCGGGATCCGGATCGTCGGGAGTAATGATTACATCGTCAAGCCAGCCACTTTATCCGGGACATTCGACCTGTATGCATCACGATAAATTTGATTCGCTGTTTGAAATTTCGAACAGAGCCCTACCGCTCTGAAATCCAATACCAATGCCGGTTGTAACAATTACTTAATATTATTGTCATCAAATCGTAACTATTATGTAGTTATTTTGCGGGCAGTTTTAAATATTAACGAAAGATTGTTTTATGCGGAAAAAGTATCATTGTGTTAAATCACATATCATTATTATCTTATTATTTATGGGCTTTTCATTATCTGCACATGCCCAGAATTTAAATTTGCGCGGCAGGGTTGTGGATACTGAAGATATACCTCTTATCGGTGTAAACGTTATTCAAAAAGGTACAACAAACGGAATTGTAACGGATTTGGATGGGAACTTTTCACTTGAAGTGCCGGCCAATTCCACTATTGTATTCTCATATATCGGGTTTGCTGACCAGGAGGTGGTATGGGAAGGTAGTGGTGATCTGAATATTGTCCTGAAAGAAGACACCGAGTTGCTGGATGAGCTTGTGGTGGTTGGCTATGGTACTCAAAGGAGGGTTAACCTGACCGGGGCTGTGTCTACAGTGAACGGCGATGAGCTCACAAACCGTCTATCACACTCGGTTACAAACATGTTACAAGGGTCTGTGGCAGGGTTGAATATTACCACTTCGTCGGGTAAACCGGGCAGCTCGGGGGCAATTAACATCAGAGGCGTGAACTCAATCAACGATACCGATCCGCTGGTGGTTATTGACGGCGTTACGGGTGATGCGGGCGACCTGTCGCGGTTGAACCCCAATGATATCAAGTCGATTTCTGTAATTAAAGATGCATCGGCTGCAGCAGTTTATGGTGCACGTGCCGCATTTGGTGTTATTTTGGTAACTACCAAGTCGGGGGCCGACACAAACAGAAAAGCAGTGGTACGCTACAGCGGCCGCCTTGGCTGGGAACAGCCCACAACGAGTACCGACTATGAGAATCGTGGTTATTATTCGGTTTACCATGTGAACAAGTTCTGGCAGGCGGACAACGGTACCAACTATATCAGATATTCTGAAAAGGATATGGAGGAGCTTTGGGCACGTGTGAATGACGTGACTGAGCATCCTGACCGTCCCTGGGTTGTGGAAGAAGTAAGAAACGGCCGTCCTCAATGGGTTTATTATGGTAATTACGACTGGTGGGATATGCTTTACCGTGAAAAGCGCCCCAGCCAGCAGCACAATATTTCCGTGAATGGCGGCACAAATGGGATTAATTATATGCTCTCGGGCAACTACAACCGTCAGGAGGGCATGCAACGCGCACATCCTGACGTCTTTGACAGATACAACTTGCGCTCAAAAATCGACTTTAAGGTAAACGATTGGGCTACTTTATCAAACAATACAGCGATGTATAATTCGAAATATAGTTCGCTGGGCGACGACAACATTGAAAACACAATTGCCTATAGTTCGCGTCACGCACTGGCAAACTTCCCAATGCAAAATCCCGATGGCTCGTGGATATACGGCACTCCATATCTGAACTACAAGGTGGGGAACGGTCGCCACATCATGCTCAACGAGCAATCGCACAGAAACTTGGAGAAGACCATGAACGTGTCGAATACAACACGGTTGGAGATGAAGCCGTTTGAGACACTCAAAATAACCGGAGATTTTACATATCGTTTCAATCAGAGGCAAAATACAAACCGCTCGCAGGAGCTATGGTTCAGAGTATATCCTGATGCTGAACTGGAATCGTACAACACCGGGGCAGGCGAAAACCAGCTGACCGAAGCCATTACAACAAATAACTTCTACTCTACGAATATATTTGCCAACTACGAAGAGACGTTCAACAACAGGCACAACGTGTCTGCTTTGGGTGGATTTAACTATGAGTCGTTTCACCGTAAGAGTATTTCGGCATGGGGACGTGACCTCTCATCGCCTTCACTCGACGACCTGAACCTGGTGGGACAAAACGAAGAGGGAGTTACTGAAACCGGTGTTGGTGGCGGCCAGGCAGAATATGCGCTGCTGGGCTTCTTTGGAAGGCTGAACTACGACTATATGGGCCGTTATCTGTTTGAACTGAGTGGCAGGTATGACGGCTCCTCGCGCTTTGGAAGAGAACACAGGTGGGGATGGTTTCCCTCAGCATCGGTGGGTTGGCGCATCTCTGAAGAGCCTTTCTTTGAGCCTGCCAGGGATCTGGTGGACAACCTGAAGCTACGCCTGTCATTTGGGTCACTGGGTAACCAGAATGTGTCGTCTTACTACACCTATATGCGTTTGGTTTCGATGCATGACTTCAGTGAATATACATTTGGAGAGGGAAGCACCAAGGCTAAATACTCATCATTGAGTGCCCCCATTGCATCTGACATGACCTGGGAAACGGTGAAGCAATGGAATGCGGGTGTGGACTATTCGATGTTGAAAAGCCGATTGAGTCTGGTGGCTGACGTTTATGTTCGGAACACTGTGGATATGCTGACTGAGGGTGTTGCTCTGCCCGGTGTGTACGGTGCCGACTCACCCGAAATGAACGCTGCCGATATGCAGACCAGGGGGTATGAATTGTCTTTGAACTGGCGTGATCAGTTTCAACTGGGAAAAAGTCCCTTCTCTTATAATGTGGGACTTGTATTGAGTGACTACAAGAGTATTATCACTAAATACGACAACCCTAACAAGACATTTGCCAAACAGTATTATGAAGGCATGGAGCTTGGCGAGATTTGGGGATTTGTTACCGACGGACTTTTTCAAACCGACGAAGAGGCAAAAGCTTACGCGAAAGAGGTGGATCTGAGCTATAGCAGCGGTCGCCTGAGAGGTGGCTGGATGGCCGGCGACCTGAAGTTTGTCGACCTTGATGGGAATGGTATCTGGGGTATTGGACAAAATACTGTTGACAACCCGGGCGACCGTAAAATTTTAGGCAATTCACTACCCACATTATCGTATGGTGTTAACGCAGGATTCGACTGGATGGGATTTGACGCGTCGGTAATGTTACAGGGTACGGGCAATCATTACTGGTATCCAAGTGGTCACAACATGAACTTTTGGGGTGGTTTCTCTTACTCATACGTTTCGTTCCTGCCAAAAGACTTTCTTGATAAAGTATGGTCGGAAGAGAATCCCGATTCCTATTTCCCAAGAGCACGGGCCTACGGGGCAACAGGTGGTTATCTGGCAAAAGTGAACGACAGCTATCTGCAGAACCTGAGATACCTGCGCTTGAAGAACGTAACTGTGGGTTATACTCTTCCAGCAAACTTAACATCAAAAATTGGTATCGATAATTTACGTGTATATGCATCGGGAGAGAACCTGCACTACTGGTCTCCTTTGAAGGAGAACACCAAATATATTGATCCGGAAGCGGCATTCAGTCGTTCCAGTGCTGTGCAAAACAACGCATTCTATCCCTGGCCGGCAACCTATATGTTTGGCATAGATATCACTTTTTAATTTTTAAATATGAAGACAATGAAAAAAATATCCATAATAATATCAGTTATATTGCTTTTAACGGGGCTTGCATCGTGCGAGCAGCTGGATCTTACTCCGAAAGATAAGATGTCGGACTACGACTACTTTAAGAACGCCACAGAGCTTGAGCTGTTTAGCAACCCGTTCTATAACGAACTGTTGGACAAATCTCCCTTTGATGAGCAGAGCGATGTGATGGTGAATGCAATCCTGGATGAGGTCATGATTGGCGGAAACAGACGTACCGTCCCTGCTTCGGGCGGCGGCTGGAACTGGGGCACCTTGCGCCGCATCAACACATTGCTGGAGAATATTGATCAGTGTGCAGACAAGGAGGCTGTTGTCAAATACAGTGCTGTTGCTCGCTTCTTCCGTGCCTATTTCTATTTCGACAAGGTGCAACGTTTTGGAGATGTACCCTGGTATGATGGACAGCTGAGCTCTACCGATGAAGATCTGTATAAACCGCGTGATTCACGAGAGCTGATAATGACCAAAATGATAGAGGATATTGATTATGCCATTGCAAATTTACCCGCAGGGAAGAGCGTTTATCGCGTAAACCGCTGGTCGGCCCTTGCATTGAAATCAAGATTCACCCTGTTTGAAGGTACGTATCGCAAGTATCACAACCTCACGCTTGCGGGCAACAACTACAACTACTATCTTGATTTAGCAGCCAAATCGGCTTTGGAGATTATACAAAAAGGTCCCTACAAGGTTTACTCAACCGGTAATCCCGAAAAAGACTATATGATGCTGTTTGCAACGCCCGATGCGAATACCGATGAGTATATTCTGGCTATCAAGTTTGATTACGCACTGGGCATTCGGAATAATGCTTCGGCATATACGTTGCTAACCTCTCAGGGACGACCGGGACTGACCCGTAAGTTCGTCAACACCTACCTGATGAAGGATGGCTCCAGGTTTACGGATCAGGAGGGATGGGAAGTGATGCCGTTTAATGAGGAGACAAATAATCGCGACCCACGTTTGGCGCAAAGTATGCGTACTCCCGGTTATACACGTATCAATCAGACAAGAATAGTGGCTCCCGAGCTGAATGTTGCCACTACCGGTTATCAACCTGTGAAATTTGTACAGGATCCTGCATCTAACAGTAATAACAACGACAGAACAGGTTCGTCGGATGTGGACATGCCGGTTTTCCGTTATGCAGAGGTTCTGATTAACTATGCCGAAGCCAAGGCTGAACTTGGCACGCTTACTCAGAATGACATCGATATTTCGATAAAGAAGCTGCGCGACCGCGTAGGTATGCCTAACCTGAATGTTGCGGATGCCAATGCAAGCCCCGATGAGTACCTTGCCTCTGCCACATCAGGTTATCCGAATGTTGGCGGCACAAACAAGGGTGTGATACTGGAAATTCGCCGCGATCGCACAATTGAACTGCTTCAGGAAGGTTTGCGATTTGCAGATTTGATCCGCTGGAAAGCAGGGAAGAGCATCGATCAGCCACTTACCGGTATGTACTTTGAGGGACCGGGTGAGTACGACCTCTCGGGCGACGGCAATATCGACTTGGTTCTTTACGCTGCAGACGAAGAGAAACCTGCAGAAAGAGAAGGCGTTTCTATCTATAAATTGGGTAAGGACATTTTCCTGACCGAAGGGAATAATGGGTATTTGAATTATCACCATAATGCAGAGCGTAACGGATTTAACGAAGAGCGCGACTACCTATACCCTATTCCAATTGATGAGCGTACGCTTAACCCAAACCTAACGCAAAACCCGGGCTGGAAAGATGGATTGGGATATTGAATATTTACAGTTTAGAGATTGAGTTCGTAAAAGGAGCTGCTCCAAAAGGGCAGCTCCTTTTCGTTAAATAGAGATGATATTTTCGAGTAGATTAATGGAACTGTAATGGAAAACACCTACTTTTGCAGATTGATAACACAATTGTCAAAAGGTGTATAATAAAAGTTGGTCCGTCTGCTGTCACAGAGGAGCCAGCAATAAAATAATAAGACAGAAGCTGAATCATATATCTTAAACGGACATGAAAACAAAAATTGTTCTTGCATTCCTCTT
>NZ_DCEN01000033.1:38248-41118 GCF_002316955.1 Proteiniphilum sp. UBA1028 | reverse complement strand
AAATATTATCGGATACCCTATACACTGCAAACATGGGAATGGGAAAAAGAGGGGCTCAGACTGGAACAGATCGTTGTCCTGGATGATCGTTCCAAAGCGGCGTTGATGACAATCACTCAGCCCGATTTGCCCTTTATCAACAAGGATCCGTTAGACCCCAACCCCTACTTCGCATATGATCAAATCTCGGGCTATTACCTGTCCATACAACTTCCCATCCCGTTGGATCAAACCAAACCCGCCAGGATCTCACATCGTTTCATGTTTAGGGATACCATTCAGCAGAAAGAGGTTATTGTGGAAGGTGGCGTTTTTACTCCACGACTTGGTGAGACACCTGTCGCCATCTCATCTCCCGTAAAAGGAAATAACTGGCTGTTTGTGAATCAGTCCACCCTGGGATATCATTTTTTCAGGTTATTTTTTGTCGACGGTAAAATATACCGGGGAGAACGTTTTGCTTTTGACAACGCGCAGCTGAATGACGAAATGGACAATCTTTTGAATGGAGATCCCAAAGTAAACGAATCGTACTTTAACTACAAGGATACTTTGTATGCTGTGGCAGACGGCATCGTACATTCCATAAAGGACGGCCGGGCCGAAAACAACGGAGATGCGCAGGATGTTCCGCTGAATACCGTCGATGAGTTGGGCGGGAATTATCTTGTTCTGAATATTGGCGACGGACAGTATGCCTTCTATGCACATTGCGTTCCCCATTCGTTTATGGTGAAGGAGGGGGACAACGTAAAGGAGGGGAACCCCATTGGTTTGTTGGGTAATTCAGGCAACTCCACCGCTCCTCATTTGCATTTCGAAATTGCGGACGGGCCCGATCTCCTTTTCTCAAACGGACTCCCGTTTGTCTTCAAAAAGTATACAAAAATGGCCGATTTTGAAACAGGGCCCATTACGCCGACAGTAGTTGCCAATGCCATGATGGAACAAATCTCCATTGTCAGTTTTGAATAAATCTGAAAATGACAGCGGGGAAACACCTGGGCATTACCGATACCATGAAGGACAATAAAGGGATTTTTGGTGTAAGCCTAAACTTATTTCAGGACGTGACAACCTCATCCTCAGCCGGCTGAATGCACAACATCCAGCATTCTTTCAATGATAATATAATTACATTTATTTAACTTCGTTGCATAAAAAATGAATTTGCACAGAAAAACGCATCTCTCACACTGTTTATCAATATCTTGAAATTCACTAATGTATTTACAGTCCAAAATTGCATACACCGGTGTACGCAAAATGCAATTCTTTGCATTTGTAGTTATAACAACCTACTAACAAGTTGTTTAATTTTAACTTTATTACTTATGCAGTTGAATTAAAAACGTTGGGGTATATCTCCGGAATGGGTCAACGAAGGCTACATATCCGGGTATCGGGGCGAAAATCGCAATAAGATCGTGCGAAACTTGGATTTTATCAAAAAAACAGTCTTAATTTTTACGTGAATCATGAAAACAGCAGTTTTTCTTTCTCTGATGATCTCGGGAGTTATTTTAAGCAGCAGCATTCCCCAAAATACATCTATTGAGGGTGCATGGCAATTGGTATACGTAGAGGATCATTTTAGCGAGACACCTCTAACGAGACAAGATACCGGTTCGGGGGTTAAATTCTGGACAGACGGATGCTTTACTTTTGCCGGTTATTTTGAGTTGGACAACATGTTATACGATAACTATGGCTGGGGTACGTATAAATTATCCGAAGGAAACCATTACGAAGAGAGTATTTTAGAAAATCATCTTCTCCCGGAAGCAAAGGGAAAAACGATCAATATGTTGATAGAAATCAGGAATGACACACTCATTCAAAGTTGGCCGGTAGATGAGAACTGGAATCTTCAGCAGAATTACATGATTGAAAAGTATATCCGTCTTAAATAATTTCTAAAATGGCCGGGCATGAGAAAATTATTGCTTCTTCTAATCATGCTTCCTGCTCTTACCTTCAGTCAGGAAAACCCGAAGGTGATTGCGTCTGATGAAGCAATTGTAAATGTAACCGTAATAGATGGAACCGGAAATGCACCGCTAGCAGACATGACGGTGTTCATTACGGGAGATTCAATTGTAAGCATTCTGCAAAGCAATTCATCAGAACCTGCAGATGGCACAAAAGTAATATCCGGAAGAGGGATGTATCTGATACCCGGATTATGGGACATGCATGTACACATCTCCCATAGTGAGTTATTCCTCCCTTTACTGATTGCCAATGGAGTGACCAGTGTAAGGCAAATGACTTGTAACGAGAAATATTTCAGGTATTTGTCAGAATTGCGGGGACAAATTTCCGAAAAAAAAATAATTGGACCCGACATTTACATCCCTGTTGTAATTTTTGGAAAAGATCAGCAATGGGATGGCATCATGCAGATGAATACAAAGGAAGATGCTGTCGCGGTTATAAGGAAAGTAAAAGATAGCGGCGCTGATTTCGTGAAGATATTCGATTTATACGAGCCTGAAGCTTTTAAAGCTTTACTCTACGAAGCTAAAAAACAGAACGTACCTGTAGGAGGTCACTGTCCGATTGTTTTCAACATGAGTGAAGTTGCTCGGGAGGGTATGGGTACATTCGAACATTTATTTGGAATTCTTCTGGCATGTTCTTCAAATGAAGATTCAATCAGGCAGCAGTTGATTCAGACAGCTACGCAATACAACAGTTCTTTTGATGATATTGTAAGATTATTATACTGGGTTCAAACAGATGAAATTCTGAAAACGCATGATCCGGTAAAGGCTCACAAGCTATTTTCGGATTTAAAGAAAAGTGGAAGTTATCAGTGTCCGAATTTTATATTGTGGGACGGATGGTTGAAGTTAAATGAAACGTTG
>NZ_DCEN01000033.1:34918-38053 GCF_002316955.1 Proteiniphilum sp. UBA1028 | reverse complement strand
TGAGTGCAAATCCGATGAGTGCAAAATTAAGTGATGAGGATTTTATGTACGCAAAAGAAATCATCGGAAAAAATTTTGAAATACTTCAATTGCTTTGTGAAGCAGGAGTTCCCATGATAGCTGGTACGGATGTGAGCTGGACAAATCCGTATAATTTTCCCGGTTTTGGTTTGCATGATGAACTGAATTTGCTGGTAAAAGCAGGTTTGACCCCAATGGAAGCTATACAAGCTGCAACAAAAAACGCTGCAACCGTACTGGGGGTACTTGATAAGACAGGGACCGTGGAACCGGGGAAACAAGCCGATCTCGTTCTCCTGGATGCAAATCCACTGGAAAACATCAACAACACCCGAAAAATAAATGCAGTATTCAGGGCAGGTAGATATTTGTCAAGAGCAGATTTGGATACTATGCTTCAAAAGGAAGAGACAATGGTTCAGTATATGAAATAATGTGTCAAAAGATTCATTTTACATTTTACTTCTTTCAAAACATACAATCATGAAAAAAAATGCGCAACAGCGTCGGGATCTGTCCCTTGTCGTTTCCATATTGGCTTTTCTGTGCTGGGGTTTGGTTTCATGTAATAAACCGTTGCTGAAAACGGGTGAAGGGAATCTCCCCGTTTCCGGAGGGAAAATATGGTATAAAGTATCCGGCAACGGAACCGGAATACCGGTTGTCCTGATCCACGGCGGTCCCGGTGCTTCCAGCTTTTACCTAAAGCCATTTGAAGAATTGGGAAATGATCGTCAGGTCATTCGTTACGATCAGCTTGGTAGTGGAAAATCCACCTACACGGAAGACACAACCATGTTCACGATTGAGCAAAGAGTGACGGAACTCGATTCGCTGCGAAAAGCGTTGGGTATCAACACATGGAATCTGTTGGGGCATTCTTTCGGGACGATGGTCGCTCTTGAATATTACGCAGCCTTTCCCGATCATGTTGCCTCCCTTATCTTTGCAGGTCCCTGCTTCGATGTCCCGGCATATGAAGAGAATTGCAGACTGCTTCTCAAAACCCTGCCCGATTCATTACAAAAAGCAGTTGCTGAAGCCGACTCCTCGAGTGACTATATAAATCTGCGCTATCAGGATGCCCTGACCATGTTCAACGATCTCTATGGTTCACGAAAACCGGACAGGGTAGAAACTGACAGCATTATGGCTACCTTTAACGTAGTCTTGAACTACTATATGCTGGGGCCAAGCGATATTTCAATCATTGGTACATTAAAAGATTACAATAGTACCCCGTATCTGTCCAAGATCAGAGTCCCCACACTCTTTACTGTCGGCGAATTCGACACATCGGGACCCCAACTGGTTAAAAGTTTTTCAGAACAAGTGGCCGGCAGCGAGTATTATGTATTTCCCAATTCGGCTCATATAACCATGTGGGATGCGGAAGAAGAAAACGTTCGGGTAGTGCGTAATTTCTTATTATCGGCAGACGCGTGCATCCAATCAGTATCCGGATCGAACCAAAACAGGTAAATAAATGTTAGACAACAACCCCGCCACCATCTCAAACAATGTGCGGGCGAAGTGATCGATTTACAAATTTACATGCGTGAATATGAACCGGACAACTATTTCCCCCGAACAAGCCGACAGCCTGTTTGCCACCCTGAAAATGCGCTTCGAACAAAACATGCATCGCCATCCCAATGTAAAGTGGAGAGATGTACAACAAAGACTGGAAAATAATCAGGACAAACTGTGGTCGCTCAACGAAATGGAGGAGACCGGCGGAGAGCCCGATGTAATAGGTTATGATACCAAAACCGGGGAATACATATTTTGTGACTGCTCGCCCGAAAGTCCCAAAGGTCGCCGGAGCCTATGCTACGATGAGGCTGCCTTAAAATCACGCAGGGAAAACAAGCCCAAAGGCAGTGCATTGGGCATGGCCAAGGAGATCGGCATTGACCTGTTGGACGAAATGCAATACAACAACCTCCAGAAACTGGGAGAGTTCGACACCAAGACCTCCAGCTGGGTAGTCACATCCGATGACGTGCGAGAAAGGGGCGGTGCCCTTTTCGGCGATTCCCGATATGGGCGCACCTTCATCTATCACAACGGAGCCGAATCCTACTACGCTGCACGAGGCTTCAGGGGAATGCTTAAGGTATGAGAAAGTTGCGTTATTTTAAATTAAGCCCATTCCCAAAGCCAGAGAAATAAAGATGAGCATGACAGCTACCAGGAGTTGGATGCTTCGCAGGGTTACTTTTTTCAGCACCCTTTTGCCCATATATGCCCCTGCAATTGCCGACAGGGTTGCCGAAATTAAAAGCATCAGATTTTCGTGCAGGTTTGCTGATGTGAACCGGGTGGCATAAACAGAAAGTCTTGTAAAATCGACCAGACAAGCAATAACAACGCCGGTGGCAATGTATGCCTCTTTTGACAAACCGCTTTTTATCAGGAATGCACTGCGTATGGCTCCCTGAATGCCGGATAGACCACCAAAAAAACCGCTCAATACTCCGCCCCATACTAATTTGTCTTTACCGAATTGAACTTTTTGGAAGGAAGGCGTAATTTCAAGTATCGAAAACAGAATTAACAACAGGGCAATCATCAGCTTCACGGGGGTGACCTCAAAAGTCTTGCCCCAAAGTTCGTAATGTAAAAGCGTAGGGAGCACGGTAATTTTTAGCAACAGCCATGCCCCTGCAAACGAAGCAAATATTGCCGGAATTCCAAAACGCAATAAAACTGCTTTATCGGTATTCCTGCCAACCAGTGCAATTTTGAAAAGGTTATTGGTGAAATGTACCACGCCTGTGAGTGCAATGGCAACATCAATCGGGAAAAATATTGCAAAGACAGGGGTTAATATTGTTCCAAGCCCGAAGCCGGAAAAGAACGTCAACACGGCTGTAAAAAAAGCCGCCACACAAATGACTATTATCTCCATACAAACATATTATAAAATTCATAATTAAAAAAGGATGTGTGCTTGCTTAAGTGAAATAAATGATTCTAAACTTATTCGAGAGCAGGGAGAGTGGAATGTGCACAGAACCCTGGCATACCCTGCATCGAACTCTTCCACCGTGCGTACATCCAAAAGCTGGGCACCGTGGTCAATTTTCTCTTTTAACTCCGTTAGAATAC
>NZ_DCEN01000033.1:31304-34664 GCF_002316955.1 Proteiniphilum sp. UBA1028 | reverse complement strand
CCCAATGGGTATAAAGGTTTATGACACTTCCGTTGCACGCTGCTGAACCATTAATCTTCATCAATTGTCCAAAAATGAAAAATTCAGTGTTCCCACCCCTCAACCCGTGGCTGTCAGCAAAAGTTCATCCAGTTGTTGTACGGGCAGTATCAACAGCCGACCCTTTTATTAAGGTGAATAAACATCTATTTTTATTTGAAAGCCAAAATAGTTATTTTTACAGATTCATTTTAAATTCAAAAAAGAAGATTATGCTCACAGCAGAGATACACACCGCAAAAGGGATCATGAAAGTAAAGTTTTACGAGGAAGATGCCCCAAACACCGTGGCCAATTTTGTGAAACTGGCCGAGGAGGGTTTATGAAAAGAATACGCATCATTATCACAGTCCTTATTCTGTCCATTCTCCTGGGTGGTGTTCTTTACATAAACCCTCTCCTGCCGATTATCACCGGCTATGCAGCCAAAAACCTGTCGTCGGGCCTGTTTGTGGCCAACCGCACACAGGAGTCGATGGAGGCGACCGACCTGAATTTCTCCTTTATCCGATTCGTAAAAAACAGCGTCGACACCAGGAGCAAGAGCGTAAGAAGTCGCTTCCTCTGGCACACGTCTCATACTACTTTCGTGAATGGCTATGGCAGCATCCTGGTAAACGACTATCCGGTGAACGATATTCAGGCACGCCCCTACCCGGTTGTGCCGGTTTTACCCGAACAACCCGACACCATCGCCTGGCCGATGGGGAATTTGATTGCCGACACCATCCCTTCGGGAGTAGACATGCAGAAGCTCAACCTGGCCGTGGAGCAGGCATTTGCCGATACCATCCCCTACAAGGGTACCTTCGCGGTGATGGTGGTCTATCGGGGCCAGCCGGTTGCCGAAAAGTACGCCGAGGGATTGGGGCCAGAGAACCGCTTCCTGAGCTGGTCGATGGCCAAAAGCTTTACCAACGCCCTGACAGGCATCCTGGCGAAAGAGGGGAGGCTGGATATTTATGCACCCGCCCACGTGGAGGAGTGGCAGAGCGACGAAAGACGCAGCATCTCCATCCACAATCTGATGCAGATGAACAGTGGTTTGAAATGGAACGAAGATTATGGGAACAGCTCCGATGTGAACAACATGCTGCACAAGGAAGGCGATATGGCCCGGTTTGCCAGTTCGAAACCGCTCGAATATCCCCCGGGGTCGGTATTTGAATATTCATCGGGATCCACCAACATTGTCTCTTACCTGCTGCGCAGGGCTATTGGCAACGATGCGGAGTATTATGCTTTCCCGCGCGAAAAGCTTTTCAATAAAATTGGGATGCGCAGTGCTGTTTTTGAGGTGGATGCATCGGGTACGTTCGTGGGGGCATCCTACCTCTATGCCTCCCTGCGCGACTATGCCCGCTTCGGATTGCTCTACCTGAACAACGGAAACTGGCTGGGCGAGCAGATCCTGCCCAAAAACTGGGTGGAATACACTACCACAGAGGCAACCGGATCCGACGGAATATACGGTGCATTTTTCTGGCTGAACAAAGCCGGCACCGACTATCCCGATGTACCTCGCGACATGTATTCTTGCAACGGCCACGACGGGCAGTTCATCTACATCATCCCATCGAAAGAACTGGTGATTGTCCGCACCGGTTTCTCCCAAAAAGACGAGTTTGACCAAAACGGATTTGTGGCCGCAATAGTAGATGCGATACAATAAAAAGATGATTGTTGTGGACTGGTAAACTTAACCGCGGCAACGTTTGTTATGCTCTATGGTAAGAGCAATATTGCACAAAATTCAAAAAACCAGGGACAATGAACGTAGCAGTCTGGGACACCTATGTAACCAAAAGAGACGGGAGTGTGATGCATTTTGACATTATCGCTCCAGCGGAAACCAGTGATAAAGAACAAATATACAAGTACGGAAGAGAGTTCCTGAAAACGAAAGATCAGGAAGGGCAGCCACTCGCCTCCAAAGAGTGTCAGTTTTGTCACATTGAAGCATTGAAGCCTGAATGGGAGGAGGACATCAGGCGAAAGGGGTATTCTATTGTGGAAATGGAAAACTGTCGTGAAACTCTCTGACAATTCCTCGGGAAATTTGTGATCACTTAATCATCACGTATAGGATATTTACAAATCGAAGGTCTATGATTTACATTGCCCTTTTCAGGGGAATCAACGTAGGTGGAAATAACAAAGTGGACATGAGAAAACTCAAAACCACATTTGATTCCCTGAATTTTACCAATGTCGCCACCTATATCAACTCCGGAAACATTCTGTTCGAGGAATCGCTGAAAGGAGAAGAGGAACTGACGCAAATGATTGAAGAAGCCGTCAGAAAGGATTTTCAGTTGAAGATAAAAGTAATTGTAATAAACAGCGAACAGTTGAACTCCATTTGCCGGGAACTACCTACCACATGGGTGAAAAACGAAAGCATGCGGACAGACGTGATGTTTCTGCGGGAGAAGTACGACCGGCCGGAGGTGCTGGAGAAAATACAGATCACCCCGGTGGATAACGTGAAATACGTCCCGGGTGCTATATTGTGGAATGTGAAAGGAGCAGATTACAGCCACAGCGGGATGATGAAGCTGATGGGCACGGAACTATACAGAAATATGACTATCCGGAATGTAAACACGGTGCGCAGACTTCATCAAATAATCACGGATGAGTATGGGCGATAGCATCGGGATCATCCTATGATCGTGCAGAAGAAATAAAGAACTTCGTTATTGAATTATTTTCTTGAAAAACATTTCCCGGAAAAACACAACCCATATGTTGTTTGTTTATAAACAATAGCATTATTTATAATCAGCATATGAAACCACCGGTTCAATTTGCGGCAACGTCTGATCAGTAGACAGGACGTCCGCCCAATCAATTGCGCACAGACTTTGGTCGATTCTTTCTCTCAATGCCATTTCGCCATGTGGCACATATTGGTTATTAGCTAAAATCCTGGTTGGAAACAGAATATCCATGTTTTTCAAAAGCGTACAATTATGAAAAGTTTGTTGTTTTATGTCTTCATTTTGCTCCCGTCTATTCTCTTCGGGCAGGATGACCTGAAGAAATCAGCCGAAGATTTTATGAAAGGATACTACAAATTATTTGAAGAAAAAAAGTGGAATTTGGTTACGGAAACGTATGCTGAAGATGCACAGGTAGTTTGGATGAATGGAATGGTTTTATCTTTGTATGAAATGATGAAGCCGGTATTGGAAAAAAATAAAACAGAAATGACCAGCGATAAAGTCGATGTGAAGTGGATTTTATCAGACATTACGGGTCCAAATTCAGTACTCGTTACTACGAGATACATAGAAACGACTGACCGCACGGGAAATA
>NZ_DCEN01000033.1:23171-31105 GCF_002316955.1 Proteiniphilum sp. UBA1028 | reverse complement strand
ACGGGAAATACAGCAGCCATTTTTAAAGCCGGAAATGCAATCAACCACGGATGGGTACTTATCTTGAGCATGATAGAGCATTTCAAGAACGCAGGAATATCTCCGGCAGAATCCGGCAAAATGATCGGGGCAAGATTTGCAAAGACCTGGGATCCATCCATGGGATTTGAAGCATTGGCTTCAGGATTTAATTGGGGACTTCAGATCATGTCAACGTATGTTGAAGTGCTGGAAAGAAATAATAGAACCTTCAAGGCTAAATTTCTTTCACCGGCGACATACGAAAGCTGGAATGTAACCAAAGAGGATTTACTTGTTTGTTCTCAAAACACCTGGCAGGAAATTGCAGATTACATGGGAGGAATCTGTTCTTTGACAGAAGACGGCAATTATTGGATAATTACGATGACAAAGAAACCGGATTAATCATTCATACGAAGGGAAAATAGGCTTGCCTCTTTTTCCACGCTCAAATGGTGAGCAACAGAAAACTGAGCTATAAAAGGATTTCCGTTGGATTTAAATAGCGAATCAATGTTCTTCCGGAAAAGGGTACCGACCGGAAAGTAAATGATTGGGGATTTACGAAGTGAACCGTACTGGATTCGAACCAGTGGCCTCTGCCCTGTCAAGGCAGCGCTCTAAACCAGCTGAGCTAACGGTTCAGGGGCTGCAAATTTAAGCAAAAATATAGATATTTGAAAACTATAATAATAAATAATCCTATCTTTCCTCCATAAATCCTCCTCTTATGATTTTTATCACACGCGCTTGGAAATAGGCAGATTTTCATGTAATTTTATGCTGTTTTAAAATCGCCAAGTGCGAGGCGGCGATTAAAACCGCAAATTTTACTCTATCTTTGTGCTTTTTGAACAGACAGACTCCAATCATTTAAACATCAACCGATGAAAAGATGCATCATAACGGTATTCGTTGTTCTGACACTTAGTACCCCGTTTATCAATGCGCAACAGAACGACTCCATCAAAAACGAAATACTTAGCCGGCATGCCAGTGATCTCGAAATGATCTCCAAAGGTCGTTCGCTCACCCTGGAACATCTGCGGAATGGAGATCTGTCTGCCTTAAAAGAGGTGAAAGATTATCTTGCCGGTGAAATATACAATCCTTACAAAGTTTATCTTCCTGTTGAGTACTGGCTGCTTTCGTTCTGGACCGAAGATTATGTTGAATTACTCCATGAAGCTAAGCTGTTTTCTGCTGACACCCACTGGAATGGTGACAGTTACTGGCAGATGGATGAAAGGTTCAGGACCACATCCATGTTGAGAATGATTTCCGATACCGATCGTCTCCATGAGGAGGTGGGAAAGAAATCTGCAGAATCCTATTTGCCGCTGACTGTTAACATAGACAATGCGGAACTGAGCATGGAAGAGAAGGAGTTCCTCAAATTGTGGCTCTATGCTCTTCTTTTTACACCCGAAAGAGTGGACGATGAACAGGAGATGGAGGAGATGAATTCTATGGCAACCCAATTTCTGGATACCTACGGAGAAGGTGAGTATGCCGGCTACACACGCCGGTTTATCCGTTACCGGTTCCGGCCCGGAGACTGGGGGCTCGGATATGAATTTTATCTGGGTTATAATACGCTAACAGGTGGTCTGAGTAGACATTTTAGCAACAATGTGGCCGGAGGTTTCGCGCTGGATGTGCTCTACAGGGATTTAGATCTCTCCCTGCGCTTCAACTATTCTTCCACCAAAACCAAGCGGGAGGTTGTGAATAAGGAAGTCGTCTGGCCGGTCAATGTCAAGGGATATCTGGTGGGGGCCGACCTAACACTTCAGTACCCGGTTTACCAAAGGCGTGATATCAAATTTTCGCCTTTCATCGGGATCGGGGGAATGGGCATGGGTCCCACAGATACAGAGATAAAGAATCATCCCGAGCTGGGCGATTTTGATGAATTGTCGGCGCTGAACTATCTGATCGGACTGGATCTGAAACTGAACACCTGGAACAAAACGACAGACCTCTCCCGCAATGGAGGAACCTATCTGGGATTACGCTATACTTTTTACATGCCCAACTACAGCAAAAAACAGGATCTGTTAGAAGGGAACATGCACATGATCACGCTTAGTTTTGGCGGCTTCGGGCGTCCTGTGAAAAGAGATTTCTAAGTGCAGATAAAGCAAAGCCCACGCATTATTTCTGCCCTATTCCGCTATAGCTGAAGCCATAAGAGGCCAGTTCTTCCTTACTATAAATATTGCGGCCATCGACAACCAGATGGTTGTTCATGATTTTTTTCAAAATGGACCAGTTGGGCATGCGAAACTCTTTCCACTCGGTGGGCACAATCAGCGCATCGGCTTCGTTAGCGGCATCATAAATATCGGCAGCATAGTAAATATTATCGTCCAGGTATTTGCGTGCTTCCTGCATCGCTGCCGGATCGTAGGCACGTACCTTTACACCGGCATTGAGCAAGCTCCTAATCAGGGTGAGCGACGGCGCATCACGCATATCGTCGGTCTCCGGCTTAAAGGATAATCCCCACACTGCCACTGTCTTCCCTTCGACATCGCTGTTGAACCAGCTGTTAAATTTTTGAAACAAAATGGTCTTTTGGCGGTTGTTCACCTCCTCCACCGCCTTAATCACGGACATCTCATATCCCACATCTTCTCCTACCTTCATGATGGCGCGGATATCCTTGGGGAAGCAACTCCCTCCATAGCCGCAACCGGGGTAAAGAAAGCTTCTGCCAATACGGGAGTCACTCCCCATTCCACGGCGCACCATATTTACATCGGCTCCCACCCGTTCACACAGGTTGGCGATGTCGTTCATAAAGCTGATACGGGTGGCGAGCATGGCGTTGGACGCATACTTGGTCATTTCGGAAGACAAAATATCCATAAAGATGACCCGGAAATTATTGAGAAGAAAAGGGCGGTATAGCTTCGACATCAACTCCTCAGCATCTTTGCTCTCAACACCCACAATTACCCGGTCGGGGCTCATAAAATCGTTCACGGCAGCCCCTTCCTTCAAAAATTCGGGATTGGAAGCCACATCAAACCTCAGATCCTGCAACCCCCTCTCATCCAGCCTCTTCCGGACCACATCCCTGATCCTGAATGAGGTACCAACAGGAACCGTACTTTTGGTCACAATAAGCAACGGATTGCTCATATTATCGGCAATTGTATCGGCAACCGTCATCACATACGAAAGGTCGGCATTGCCCTCTTCATCGGAAGGGGTACCTACTGCAATAAAAACAATCTGCATTTCGTTCAGTATTGAAGACAGATCGGTCGTAAAATGGAGCCGTCCGGCTTCGTAATTCCGCATCACAATGGTCTTAAGGCCGGGTTCGTAGATAGGAATGATCCCATTTTTCAAACCATCAATTTTATCTTTGTCGATATCCACACAGGTCACGTCCACACCCATCTCGGCAAAACAAGCTCCCGAAACCAGACCTACATACCCCGTACCCACAATTGCAATTCTCATAATATATCTGTTTAAACTTAATTCGTTTTCTCCTTTGCTGAATGTTGAATATTCCCCGTCAGATTTCTGAATCATGATACCGGTCTCTTTCTCATGCCGTTCCCCTCAAAACCTATCTCCGTTAAGGGGAGCGCTAAAAGCCGATTCCTGATTCACCGACATCTTTTTCTTTAAATTATTTACTGGATAAAGAACCGTCAACAGGCTGATCAGACTCACCACGACAAAGACAATCAGCAAATCACCTACCTTCAGAATTACCGGATAGGCATCGATGATGTATGCACCGGGGGTATCGCTTAATTTTAAAAGGCCAAACTGCTGTTGCAGCAGACAGAGTATCACCCCGGTAACAATACCTGACACAATCCCGATCAATGTGATAAGCCATCCTTCGTAGAGGAAGATGCGGGAAATTAACCGATTGGAGGCACCCATATTCTGCAGGCTCCTGACATCCTCTTTCTTCTCCACGATGAGCATGGAAAGCGAACCGACTACATTAAACACGGCAATCAGCAAAATAAATGCCAATATGAGAAAGGTCACCCATTTTTCGATCTGCAGCATGCGGTACGATTCACGCTGTTGTTCAAACCGGTCCTCCACAAGGAAATTGTCTCCCAGAATACGTTCCATCTCCCGTTTAATCTTGTTTACAGATGCACCGGGATCAAGTTTGATTTCGAGTGAAGTCACCTCTGTCGCGTAATTAAACAGTTCGCGGGCAAGCTCAATAGGAATAATGGCCATCTGCTCGTCGTATTCCGGCTGATTAAGCCCGAAAACTCCTCCTATCTGGACATAGCCGGTGGCGAATGCAGCAGCCGGATTGGCCAGGTTCACCCTCACGTCGCGCCGCGGTGCATAGATTTCAATGGGATTGATAAAACCGGGGCGCACACCGAGAGTAACAGCCAGTCCTGCCCCCAGTGTCGTATAATCCACCACATCTTCACGCAGCCTGAACGACCCGTCGACCATCAGCTTATCCATTTCGGTCATCACCTTAAAATCTTCCGATACGCCTTTCATGTGCACCGGCACCTGCTGATCTTCGAACGTAAACAACGCATTTTCTTCAAGGGACTCGGAGATCAACTGCACGCCGGGGAGCTGCAACGCCTGATCAAATGCCGGGGTATGGTAGTCGAACACCTTTCCCTGCTTCACGGAAATTTTCAAATCGGGATCGATGGCACTGAACATATCTTCCACGATACCGCCAAAGCCGTTAAAAACAGAGAGTACACACACCATAGCCATAGTGGCTATGGCGATTCCGCACACGGATATTAGAGAAATCACATTGATGGCATTGTGCGATTTCTTCGAAAAAAGGTACCTCCGAGCAATGAAAAAAGATAGGTTCATATTGCAATGCACATTTTCACGGGACAGCATAAGGTAAGCATACGTATCCCCTCAGCTCATGTAGTAAAAAACGTTCAACAGAGAGCTATTTTAACGGTCTTTCAGCAACCTGTCTATGTTTTCAATGTAATCCAGCGAATCGTCCACATGGAACGTGAGTTCCGGAACAACCCGCAGTTGTTTACCCACTCTTTTTCCAAGTTCAAAACGTACCGACTTGACGTTTGCATTGATGTTGACCACCAGTTCTTCTGCTTTCTCTGAGGGAAATATGCTCAGGTACACATGGGCAAGGCCCAGATCGGGCGACACACGCACGTTGGTTACCGATATAAACATCCCCTGCATCTTCTTTGTCTCAAGCAAGAATATCTCGCTGAGCTCCTTCTGTATCAGCCTGTTTACTTTTTGCTGTCTGTTTGAATCCATATTTTTATCTCTTTCTGATGAGCGTTAACCCGTCACGAACAGGCAATATCACCTTCTCCACCCTGGTGTCTTCCGACACCCTCTTGTTAAAGTCAAGAATACCTTTTGTAGACCAATCGTTGCTTTTTACCTTCTCTAAAACCTTGCCATACCATAGTGTATTATCCGCAAGGATGAATCCCCCCTTTTTCATTTTCGGCAATAGCGCTTCGTAATGTGCCCAATAAGACTCTTTGTCGCCGTCCATAAAAGCCAGATCGAAACTTTCGTCGGCAAAGAGAGGTATAATTTCCAGCGCATCGCCAATATGAAGTGTGATCTTCGCTCCATGCTCCGATTCGGCAAAGTTTGCACGGGCAATATCTTCTATTTCATCGTCGATCTCGATGGTGTGCAGTTCACCGCCCTCATCAAGACCTTCGGCTAAACAAAGTGCCGAATAACCAACAAAAGTACCTATCTCCAGAATTCGTTTCGGATGGATCATCTGTGTTAGCATCTTCAAAAGCCTGCCCTGCAGATGCCCTGAATTCATGTTGGTCTGCAACATCCTCACATGTGTGTCGCGGTCGATCTTCCTCAGAAGTTCCGGCTCAGCATCGCTGTGTGCAAGGATATACTCCTCCAGTCTACCGTCTGTTTGCATTATTCCGTATAATCGGGTAAATTGTATTTCTCTTTTGCTTCCAGTATTCGCCACACTTCGGAAATTTCCAGATAAGTGGTGCCGCCCACCTCCCCGAAGCTCCCCCCCAGATAGGCCACGCGGTCTTTGGGTGCGATCAGCTTCTTTTCCATCAACCTGCGTATGGCTTCGGTGAAATAGGCCCTTCGGCTCTCCTTCGTATTGCCGTCGCCCTTTCCCGTCTGAAGCTCAGCCAGAATACCATAGGAGAGTGCCAGCTCCCGCGCCAGACGTCCCGTGGTGGTGATGGCATAAACGGGACTTTTCCCCCGGAATGCCGCCAGCACACGCGCAGTCTTACCGGTATGACTGTCCGTCACAATGGCTTTCACATTCAGCCGTACGGATGACTTCACCGCCTGCTTAGCCAAAAACTCCGTCACATCACGATCATCTTCGGGATTGTACGGCACACGGATATCGTTCTCGGTCAGCTTGGTCAGTTCTGCCTCGTATGCGGTTTTGGCCATGGTGCGCACCGCTTCAACCGGATACTTGCCATAGGCTGTCTCCCCGCTGAGCATCACCGCGTCGGTGCGGTAATAGATGGCATTGGCAATGTCGGTAATTTCGGCACGCGTGGGACGCGGGTTCTGGATCATCGAGTGCAACATTTGTGTAGCCACAATCACCGGTTTCTTGTGTTGTATGGCTTTCTTAATGAGTACACGCTGTATTCCGGGTATCTTCTCCTGAGCGACCTCTATACCCAGATCACCCCGTGCTACCATAATGCCATACGCTGCTTCCAGGATTTCGTCGGCATTATCTACACCTTCCTGATTTTCAATCTTGGCGATGATCTTGATGGGGCTTTTCAGTTCGTTCAGGATCTCCTGTACAGCCAGTACATCTTCCTTATTGCGCACAAAGGAGTGGGCAATGAAATCCACATCGTGCTTCACCGAAAGAGCGATGAAGTTTCTGTCGCGGGAGGTGATGGCCGGCAGATTGATCCGCACACCCGGAATGTTCACACTTTTGCGACTTCCGATAATGCCGTCGTTCATCACACAGCAAAGCAGGTAGTCCTTGTTTACTTCTGTTACTTTCAGGTCTATCTCGCCGTCGTCAATCAGGATATCATCATCTACATGCATCTCCTCGGTGATGTTGGAGTAGGAAATGTAAATGGTTTCTCTCGAGGATATACCCGACGGGTTACCCACAATTTTTATTATGTCGCCTGTCTTCAGCTCGATAGGACTTTCAGCTACCGTAGTGCGGATCTCGGGGCCTTTGGTATCCACAAGGATTGCAATCTGGGGCGACACCTGCCGTACATTATTGATAATATTCAGGAAGCCTTCCTCGTTGAGATGGGCGGAATTGAGTCGTACCACATTCATTCCGGCATCAAACAGCTCCTCCAGAAAAGGGATATCACATCGTTTGTCGGAAATAGTGGCGATAATTTTTGTTTGTTTAAGCATATTATATATTGATATTTCAAACTATGTAACGTTTGGATTTACTTTTTGTTTTGCGACTTAATCGCCTCAACAGCCAAACGATAAGAATCCAGACCAAAGCCAGCTATTACACCCAGGCAAACGGCAGTCAGCATCGATTGATGGCGAAACTCCTCCCGCGCATGTACGTTGGAGATATGCACCTCTACCACGGGCGACGAAACAGCCTTGATGGCATCGCGGATGGCGACCGACGTATGGGTGTATCCGCCGGCATTAAGGATAATTCCGGCACTGTCAAAACCAGCCTCTTGTATTTTGTCGATAAGTTCGCCTTCAATGTTCGACTGGTAATAACCGATTTCAATGTCTGGATAACCGGACCGAAGCCGGGTCAAAAAATCGTTGAAATTATCCTGTCCGTATACATTTGGCTCACGCACGCCAAGCAGATTGAGGTTGGGCCCGTTAATGATCTGAATCTTCATAGTTGTATCTTCTTTATCTTGGATCTTGGGTTTCTTGTCTTGCGTCTT
>NZ_DCEN01000033.1:1086-23047 GCF_002316955.1 Proteiniphilum sp. UBA1028 | reverse complement strand
TTGTCTTGCGTCTTATTGCAACCGCAAAGATACGACAATATTTTTGTAGTTATATTCGTGAAACCACTGAGGGCATCACCCGTTGTGACGCCCTCAGCAACAAATAAATGTATGTTCAGATTAGTTCTCCTCGTCGGCTGTAACCTCTACTGCATCGCCTGCGGCGGCATCACCAAAACTGGCATGTGCCATCCGCTGATAGGAGCGATAACGCCATTGCGCATTCTCCCGGGCGGCATCAAAAAGTTCATCTGCCTGTTTCGGGAACGATTTGATCAGTTGCGTATACCGCACTTCACCCAGAAGAAAGTCCTTGAACTTACTCCAATCCGGCTCTTTGCTGTCGAGCTGGAACGGATTCCGGCCCTCTGCCTCCAGACGTGGGTCGTAGCGCCACAGGTGCCAGTATCCACATTCCACGGCTTCTTTCTGTTCCGTCTGTGCGCTTCCCATTCCCTTTTTCAGACCATGGCTGATACAGGGTGAATAGGCGATGATGAGCGACGGGCCATGATATGATTCAGCTTCCTTCAACGCTTTGAGGTAGTGTCCCTGGTTGGCGCCCATAGCCACTTGTGCAACATAAACATATCCATAGGTGGTAGCAATCATACCCAGGTCTTTTTTGCGGATCCGTTTTCCGGCAGCCGCAAATTTAGCAACAGCCGCAATGGGTGTCGACTTCGACGATTGCCCCCCCGTATTGGAGTAAACCTCGGTATCGAGCACCAGCACGTTGATATCCTGTCCGCTAGCCAACACATGATCCAGGCCACCGAAACCGATATCGTATGCCCATCCGTCGCCACCAAATACCCAGATCGACTTCTTCGCTAAGTATTTTTCCATAGAGAGGATCTCGCGGGCTATCTTGTTGTCGGAACCACGCAAAGAAGAGACAATCTCTGTCGAAACACGTTTCGACTCTTCCAGATCCTCTTTGTGATCGATCCACAGCTGGAAAAGTGCCTTTTGTTCGTCGGAGAATGCGTCAGACTGCATTCCCTGCAACATCAGCTCCCGGAGATGGTTGCGCATACTGTTATTGGCAATCACAAAACCGTATCCGAACTCGGCATTGTCTTCGAACAGGGAGTTGGCCCATGCCGGCCCTTTACCTTCTTCGTTTTTCGTGTAAGGTGTGGCCGGTGCTGATGCACCGTAAATTGATGAACAACCTGTAGCATTGGCAATCATCATCCTGTCGCCATACAACTGAGTGATCAGTTTAATATAGGGAGTTTCTCCACAGCCGGAACAGGCGCCGGAAAATTCGAACAGCGGCTTGGCAAACTGTGAGTTTTTCACATTCATCTTCACATCCACCAGATGGGCTTTGCTCGAAACATTCTCCAGCATGTAATCCCAGTTCTTCTGGTTATCGAGTTGTGAGGCAATGGGCACCATCTCGAGTGCTTTCTCTCCTTTTTTGCCCGGGCACACATCGGCACAGTTGCCGCAACCCAGACAATCGAGTACGTCCACCTGGATGCGGAAGCCCATACCGGCAAACTGCCTGCCTTGTGCCTTCAGAATCTCTACTCCTTCACCAGCACCCTTCACTTCCTCCTCATCGAGGACAAAGGGGCGGATGGTAGCGTGGGGACAAACATAGGCACACTGATTACACTGAATACAGTTTTCGGGCTGCCAGACAGGTACGTTCACAGCGACTCCTCTTTTTTCATAGGTAGTGGTTCCCTGCTCCCAGGTGCCGTCTTCACGACCACTGAAAGCCGATACCGGGAGGCTGTAACCGCGTTGTGCATTTACCGGACGCACCACCTTTTGAATAAATTCCGGAGCATCGTCGGTCGAGTCTGCAGTAACCTGCAGCGTAGCCCACTCTTTGGGTACTTCCACCTCTTCCACTTCCCCGCCGCGATCTACGGCAGCATAGTTCATTTTCACCACTTCTTCCCCCTTCTTGCCGTATGATTTGACAATGAATTTCTTCATCTGTTCCACAGCAAGATCATAAGGGATGACGTTGGATATCTTGAAGAAGGCCGACTGCAGGATGGTATTGGTGCGGTTTCCCAGGCCAATCTCATCGGCAATGGCAGTGGCATTGATGATGTATAGCTTGATGTTGTTGACCGCAAAATACTGTTTCACATGATCCGGCAGATGATTAGCCACCTCCTCTTTCGTCCACAACGAGTTGAGCAGGAAGGTTCCGTTCTTCTTCAGGCCAGCAGTCACATCGTAGAGATAGAGATAGGCCGGCACATGACATGCCACAAAGTTGGGCGTGTTCACCAGGTAGGTAGAACGAATGGCGTTGTCGCCAAAGCGGAGGTGAGAGCAGGTAAAACCTCCCGACTTCTTGGAGTCGTAGGCAAAATAGGCCTGCACATACTTGTCGGTATTATCTCCGATAATCTTGATCGAGTTCTTATTGGCACCCACTGTGCCGTCGGAGCCCAAACCGTAAAACTTGGCCTCATAGGTAGTTTCATCCATGGAAACCTCTTCCTTCACAGGGAGTGACTTGAATGTCACGTCGTCCACGATGCCGATGGTAAAATCATTTTTCGGCATGGACATCGTCAGGTTTTCAAACACAGAAATAATCTGCGAGGGGGTGGTATCCTTTGAGGAAAGACCGTAAATACCTCCCACAATTTCGGGTGCACCCTCCTTGCCGTAGTAGCAATCCTTCACATCGAGATAGAGTGGCTGTCCGGTAGCTCCCGGCTCTTTGGTCCGGTCAAGCACGGCGATACGTTTCGCCGTGGCAGGCACGACAGAAAGGAATGCCGATGCCTTAAACGGACGATAGAGATGCACGGCTACCACACCCACTTTCTCACCCTGAGCGGTCAGGTGATCCACAACTTCCCGAATAGTTTCGGTTACGGAACCCATGGCGATAATCACGCGTTCGGCTTCAGGATCTCCATAGTAGTCGAACAACCCATATTTGCGGCCAGTAACCACCGCCAATTTTTCCAGGTATTTCTCCACCACGTCGGGTACGGCATCGTAAAACGGATTGGATGCTTCGCGTGCCTGAAAATAAATATCGTCATTCTGTGCTGTTCCCCGGGCTACAGGTGCATCAGGACTCAGCGCCCTATCGCGAAAACCTTTCAACGCCTCCTGGTTAATCAGCGGAGCCAGGTCGTCGTTCGACAAAGCTTCTATCTTCTGAATCTCGTGTGAGGTACGGAATCCGTCGAAGAAATGAAGGAAAGGCACCCGGCTTTCAATCGCTGCCAGATGAGCTACCGCGGCAAGGTCCATTACCTCCTGTACCGAGCCTGTGGCAAACAGTGCAAAACCGGTCGGACGGGCAGCCATCACATCTTGCTGATCGCCAAAGATGGACAACGCGTGAGATGCCAGGGCACGTGCCGACACATGAAATACGCCCGGCAGCAGCTCTCCAGCCATTTTGTACATGTTGGGAAGCATCAGCAACAATCCTTGCGATGCAGTAAAGGTAGAAGTGAGGGCTCCTGCCTGTAACGAACCATGCATAGCACCTGCAGCACCTGCTTCCGATTGCATTTCCTGCACCAGAACGGGTTGACCGAAAATGTTTTTTCTTCCGGCAGCAGCCCATTCATCCACATACTCTGCCATCGTGGATGATGGTGTAATCGGGTAAATTGCAGCCACTTCACTGAACATATAGGCGATATGAGCAGCTGCCTGATTACCGTCGCAGGTTAAGTAATTCTTTTTTTTAGTCATAATTATGTGATTACTAAAAGATTGAAATTTTAGTGAATAGATTGCTAAATCATAAAGGTTTGGACCACGAAATTACTACAAAAAAGTGGAAACAACAAAAGATGATGCCTTTTTGTTCGCTGATGTAGCGCACTGAGATGGGGCACAAAGCGCAAACTTATGTTAAATAATAATCTTTTACCGGGATACCTGCGTTATGTTACTAAAGGCAGTACCAAATGGATTCACATTTTTTTATATTGTCCACTTTTTACATCCAACTTGGATATTTCACAGAATTATAAAAATATCGCAGATGAAGATCATCATTATCGCCAACAGGCTTCCAGTAAGGATAGAACGGAAAGAAGGCCGCTTTTCCATTGAAAGAAGCGAAGGCGGTCTTGCCACGGGACTTGGGTCGCTGGAAACGGAAGCCGACAAATACTGGATTGGCTGGCCGGGTATCCATACAGACGACGAACTGGAAAAAAAAGAAATCACCGACAAATTACATGAGTTGAATTTTCACCCCGTTTTCTTATCGGCCGAACAGATTGAAAATTACTACGAGGGATACAGCAACAGTACAATATGGCCTTTGTGCCACTACTTCTTCTCTTATATCGAATATAGGGCAGACTACTGGGAAACTTACCAGCAGGTAAATTCATTGTTCTGCAACGAAGCCCTTCCCTTTATTGAGAGCAACGACATTGTATGGGTGCAGGATTACCAGCTGATGCTGTTGCCGGGGATGATCCGAGAAGAGAAACCAAATGCCAGCATCGGCTATTTTCACCATATTCCCTTCCCCTCGTACGAGCTCTTCAGGGTACTACCCGAAAGAGAAGAGGTCCTTGAAGGACTGCTTGGGGCAGACCTCATCGGCTTTCACACACACGATTACATGCGACACTTTATCAGTGCCATCTACCGGGTACTTGACCTGAACTGCAGTCTCGACGAGATTAATCTGCGGGACAGGATCGTGCACGTGGATGCATTCCCGATGGGCATCAATTACGAACTTTATCATAATGCCCCCACCCTGCCCGGTGTGAAAGAGAAAGCCGAAATGCTGAAAAATAAACTCGGAGGCAAGACCGTGATCCTTTCCGTAGACCGTCTGGACTACAGCAAAGGAATTCTTCACCGCCTGAACGGCTTTGCCCAGTTTCTGCAAAATCACCCGGAATATCACGAAAAGGTCACGCTGGCAATGATCGTGGTTCCCTCACGCGACACGGTGGATATTTATGCCGATCTGAAGACAAGGATAGATCAGACAATCGGAGAGATTAACGGCAAATATTCCAGATTGGGCTGGACCCCCATATTCTACTTCTATCGCAGCTTTGCCTTCGAGGAGCTGATGGCCATGTACGACATTTCCGACATCGCCCTGGTGACGCCTTTGCGGGACGGTATGAACCTGGTCGCCAAAGAGTATCTAGCGTCCAAATGCAACACTCCCGGCGTTCTCATCCTCAGCGAAATGGCCGGTGCCGCAATTGAGCTTCAGGATGCCATCATCATCAACCCCAATGATACGGATCAGATTGAAAAAGCTATTCTGCAAGCCCTGAACATGCCGGAGGAAGAGAAGGTAAAGAGGCTGCAGAAGATGCAAAAAAGAACCTCCAGGGAGAATGTAAAAAAATGGGCAAACGACTTTGTTACCGAACTTCGTTCCATCAAAACCCAAAACAAAGAAATATTACAAAAAATTGTAGGGAAAAAGCAGCTTACCCAAATAAAAAGCGCTTACGACGAGGCATCATCACGCTTGCTCCTGCTTGATTACGACGGGACTCTTTCTGCTTTCGTAGAGAATCCGGAAAATGCAGCCCCCTCAGAGAAGCTTTTAGAAATGCTGCAGAGCATGGCTGCCGACAAGAAGAACAAAGTGGTGATTAACAGCGGAAGGAACCACCAAATCCTCGACAAATGGTTTGCCGGGCTCAATGTTGATTTTGCTGCCGAACATGGCATATTTTATAAAGAAAATGGCAAATGGCACAAGAACTTGCTGAACGATGTGGTGTGGGATAACGAGATCATGGAGATCATTCAACACACCATCGACAAGACTCCGCGTTCTTATCTGGAGCAAAAAGATGCTTCGCTGGTATGGCATTACCGCAAGGTGGATGTATGGCTTGCCGAATTACGTGCCCAGCAGCTGATACATGCCCTTATAGGACCATGTTCAAGGCTAAACCTTCAGATTGTACCAGGAAACAAAATTGTGGAGATCAAACCTCCTGATTTTAACAAAGGCAGCGAGACACTACGCAGACTGGAGCAGCAGAACTATGACTTTGTCCTGGCTATCGGCGACGACACCACCGACGAAGATATGTTCCGTGTGCTTCCGCCCAGCGGCATCAGCATCAAAGTAGGCAACTTCTCTCCGGCGGCAAAGTACCGCATCCCGCTACAATCATCCGTGATTCCGTTCTTAAGCAATCTCATCAAATAGAAAAAACACCCGACACTATTTAACAAAATGAAACAAGCCTATGAAAAAATAGACCCCGCTATTCTGTCTTTTTAAGGGCGAATAAATTTGGACAACTGTTTTTCCTCAGAAAACAACACCGCTGTGTTGATAAACGCAAGGTGCGAATAAGCCTGCGGGAAGTTACCGAGTTGTCGTTTTGTCTTGAAATCGAGATCTTCGCTATACAGCCCTAGATGATTGGAATAGGAGATCATTTTCTCAAAAATATCCTTCGCTTCGTCCCTTTCACCAATCACATAAAGAGCCTCTATCAGCCAGAATGTGCAGATGGTGAAGGAAGAACCGGGCACACCGAAATCATCGGCCGCCTTGTACCGGTACATCAATCCTTCGTGATAAAGGTTTTCCCTGATTGCCTTCACCGTCTTCACATACCGCTCCTCTTCCGGCTCAATAAAGTCGTAAAACTGCATCAGCAGCAACGATGAGTCGTAGTCGGTATTGTCGTATGCCTGTGTGAAACACTGCATCTCCTCGTTCCATCCTTTTTCGTGAACCTCGGCTTTGATTATATCCGCTTCGCGGCGCCATTGTTCGGCATAATAATCTCTTTGCAGGAGTTCAGCAATCAGCGACGCCCTGTCCAAAGCCACCCAGCTCATTACTTTTGAAAAAACAAAATGCTTTTCCATGGTCCGGTACTCCCAGATACTCCGGTCGGGTTTCCGCCACGAAGCAAGCACGGCACGCACCAGGTTTTTAATGATTTCCCATATCTCCTCCACTTCATCGAGTGTACCGGGGAAGTAGAGATAATATTTATAGATGACATCCAGCAGATAGCCGATGGAATCATTTTGTACCTGAAAATAGGCGGCATTACCGATCCTTACCGGATGAGAGTTCGAGTACCCGCTTAAATGAGGAAGCACTTCTTCTATAAGATCACGCTCTCCCCTGATGCCGTACATGATCTGAATCGGCTCATCGCGCGACGACTTCAAAATGCGCTTCACAAAACCGATAAATCGCTCGGCAGCCGTTTTCTGTTTCATAAACAGCAATGTATCAATCGACATGGAAGCATCACGCAACCAACAATAACGATAGTCCCAGTTGCGTGTCTCGCCGATGGTTTCGGGGAGACTGGTTGTTACCGCAGCCAGCATAGCTCCGGAGTCCTGGTAGGACAATAGCTTCAGCACAAGCAAGCTACGCTGGATCATGTCGTTGTAATTCAAGTAATGCCGGGAGCGGTTTGCGAAGTTAAGCCAGTACACCTTCGTTCGCTCATATTCCAAGAGCATTCTATGGATGTCTATAGTCACCAGCTTCTGATTATAGGATAAAAGAAAAAACTGATGATCGTTCAATACTACCGCTTCCCTATTTAACACTTTCTCCATGTCCATGCTGGTGTAGAGGTAAACTTTATTTTCAGAATTCTCTTCCGAGTAGGATTTGATATAGCTTTTTCCCACTACTTCATGACACGTAGCCTCACGGGCATAATTAATTTGCGGGTCATAAACCACCCGCACTTCCGGCCGTCCTTTTATTACACGTATATACCGGTGAATCTCGGGAGGCATATAATACCTTAGCTCCTCAGTCCTGTAGCGTGGCATATAGTCGAAGACGATAAAACCATGCTCAGGTGATTCAAATCTGGTAAGCAGTATATTGGTGTGACCGTGGTAGTTCTGGGTGACGACATAGTCGTCCGATACCTCAAAATGAAAACTACCTCCCCTCTCATCGTCCAGCAACCTGGCAAAGATGGAAGGTGAGTCGAAATCGGGCAGACAAAGCCAATCAATGCTTCCTTTCTTTGACACTAGTGCCGCGGTACGACAATTGCCGATTATTCCGTAGTCCAAATTATTTCTCATATTCTTTGTCTTGTTCCAAAGCAAAGATAAGAAATCAAATTAAAAATAAAGAATCAAGAACCCGGTCGCCCGATAATGTGCTCGCAATTACCTCCTCAACGTCATTTCACCGCGCAGGGGGAGCTGCATTAAACGGCGTACTTCTTCCCGCGACTCCCCCTGTCCGAACAAAATCATCAACTTAGCCAGTGCCGCCTCCGTGGTGATATCGTAACCGCTTATCACCCCCATCGTCTCGAGCTGTCGTCCGTTCTCATAACGATGCATCTCCACAGATCCGTAGAGGCACTGCGTCACGTTCACAATCAGAATACCACGCTCCAAAGCACGTCCTATCTGCTTCGAAAACCATGGATAGACCGGTCCATTTCCGGTACCGTAGGCCTCCAGCACCATTCCCTTCATGCCGGGTATTTCGACATGTGCCTTCACAACATCTTCCGTAATCCCGGGAAACAATTTCAAAATTGAAACCCGCGCATCCATTGCATAATTAAATTGCACCGGCTTGTTATAATCAGGCTGCAGAATCATTGGCCTGTTGTAACGAATATCGAGCCCCACTTCGGCAAGAAAGGGGTAATTGGGACTGGTGAAGGCGCTGAAATTGTCGGCATTCACTTTGGTGGTACGGTTTCCGCGCATCAAAAGATTTTGCATATATACAGACAGCTCCGGAACAACGGGGTGACCATCCGCATCTTTATCAGCTGCAATCTCCAGCGCTGTAATCAGGTTTTCCTTGCCATCGGTGCGCAGCTTGCCAATAGGAAGTTGCGATCCGGTAAGGATGACCGGCTTGGTCAGATTCCGGAACATAAAACTTAAGGCTGAAGCCGTATAAGCCATCGTGTCTGTGCCGTGCAAGATCACAAAGCCATCGTAGTCTGCATAGTTCATCTCGATCACCCTCCCTATTTGCTGCCAGACAGCCAGCGACATGTCCGATGAATCGATGGGGGGATCAAACAAATAGGTCTCCACACTGAAGTTCAATCGTTTTATTTCGGGCATGTTTGAACGGAGGTGGCTGAAATTAAACGGCTCCAAGGCCCCTGTCTCCATGTTCTCCATCATCCCGATTGTCCCCCCTGTATATATCAGAAGAACTCTTGCGTTGCGATCAATCATATTCTTATTTTTTTACAAATATAGCATTTTGTAAAAACTTTTTGTCTTTTTGATATTATTTTTTGGACACGTACGCATATTCAGCACGTATCGGTTACACTTTTCCTTTTACAAGCCAAACCCTGACCTGTACGAACCAAAAGGGCATTAAATTGTTTAGTCTCATACAGAGAATATCTTACGGAGAAATAAACTATATCATACAACAACTCAAATGGCAACACATTCTATTCAAACCAATTGGAGAGAGAACAATATTTTTGACACGGAGATCGATGGCCATACCGTCACCATCGATATTCCGGGAGAGTCGGGCGGGGACAATGCCGGACCGGGCCCCAAAAAGTTACTGTTGGTTGCCGCGGCAGGATGTACGGGGCTTGACATCGTGACCATGGCACGCAAGATGCGTATCGAATTAAAAAAATTTGACATCCGCATCCAGGCAGAGGTGGCCGATGAGCATCCCAAACAATACACCTCCCTCCATGTGATTTACGATTTTGAAGGGGACGATTTGCCCCGGGAAAAACTGGAAAGAGCCTGTAAACTCTCTTTCGACACTTATTGCGGCGTGCTGGCGATGTACAAGAAAGCAGTTCCGGTAACGTACGAAGTGGTGATAAAGAACCGATAAATTTTCAAGGATCATTACGGAAAAATTTCCATATATTTTCCTACCTTTGCGGAAGGTTTATCGTATATCAAGAGAACTTCGTAAACAATATTCATAAAATATACTGAACTATGCAAACAATGGACTCGTTTAATTTTGCCGGTAAAAAGGCATTCGTACGCGTGGACTTCAATGTTCCGCTCGATGAGAACTTCAACATTACGGACGATACGCGCATCCGGGCAGCTATCCCTACGTTAAAAAAGATTTTGAAAGACGGAGGAAGCGTAATCGTAGGATCACATTTAGGCAGACCGAAAGGGCCAACTGATAAATATTCCCTCAAGCACATTCTTCCGCGCGTTTCCGAACTACTGGGCGTGGACGTACAATTTGCCAGCGACTGTATTGGAGAAGAAGCCGAAGCCAAAGCGGCAGCGCTGAGGCCGGGAGAAGCCCTGCTTCTCGAGAACCTCCGTTTTTATGCCGAAGAAGAAGGAAAGCCCCGCGGACTGGCCGAAGACGCAAGCGAGGAAGAAACGGCAAAAGCGAAAAAGGCAGTGAAGGAATCGCAAAAAGAATTTACCAAAAAACTGGCTTCCTATGCCGATGTATATGTGAACGACGCGTTTGGAACAGCTCACCGTGCACATGCATCTACTGCATTGATCGCCGACTATTTCGATGCCGATCACAAACTTTTCGGTTATCTGCTACAGAATGAAATTGTTGCCGTGGAAAAAGTCATGAAAGATACGGAACGTCCCTTCACGGCAATTATGGGTGGATCAAAGGTTTCCACCAAGATCGAGATCATCAAAAACCTGCTGGATAAAGTAGACAACCTGATCCTTGCAGGAGGCATGACCTATACTTTTGCCAAGGCATTCGGGGGCAATATTGGAAACTCTATTGTAGAAAATGACAAGCTCGATCTGGCGAAAGAGATTGTGGAACTGGCGAAAGAGAAAGGCGTAAACCTCGTACTGGCAACAGATGCCAAGACAGCTGACAGCTTCAGCAACGATGCCAAAACCGGCTTCGCCTCCGTAAACGAAATACCCGACGGATGGGAAGGACTTGACATAGGCCCCGAATCTGAAAAAGCGTTCACCGAGGTAATCAAAAACTCCAAAACAATCCTTTGGAACGGCCCGGTGGGTGTGTTCGAATTCGACAATTTCGACAAAGGCTCGCGTGCCGTATCAGATGCCATTGTAGAGGCTACCCAAAAAGGTGCTTTCTCCCTTGTTGGAGGCGGTGACTCGGTGGCGTGTGTGAACAAGTTCGGCCACGCCGACAACGTTTCGTATGTCTCTACCGGCGGCGGAGCACTCCTGGAAATGATTGAAGGCAAAGTACTTCCCGGTGTGAAAGCAATCAGAGGATATTAATCCTTTCGTAATCCACAGTAAACTGATCAACGAGGGTGAAAGTCATTTATTTAACTTCACCCTCGTTTCTGATTCTACTACCTTATAAAGTGAACGCATTTTTCGTTTTTGCGATGACACAGGTCAACGGAATTTGGAAATTAGAAAGCGACGCTACGTTTTTCTCAGCATTTTTTTGTAATTTTGACCTCAATTTCAAACAGAACAGCATCGTTTGAATGAAACCGCACCTTTCACGGGTTCAAACAGATTGCCCGAGACTGGCTTCCCAGTGCAAAAAAATTTGGCCTTGTCTCAATCGTTCCGTTTCGGTCTGATTCAATTTGATTCAATCTATTAACAATGAATATTTCGTACAACTGGCTCAAAGAGTATCTGCAATTTGATTTATCTCCGCAGGAAACGGCAGACGCCCTCACCTCCATCGGACTGGAAACCGGGAGCGTGGAGGAAATCCAAACCATTAAAGGAGGACTGGAAGGCTTGGTCATCGGAGAAGTACTTACCTGTATGGATCACCCCAACTCCGATCACCTTCATCTGACGACTGTAAATATTGGTGATGGCAACGAACCGTTGAGGATTGTCTGTGGTGCGCCCAATGTGGCAGCCGGACAAAAGGTGGTGGTAGCTACCGTGGGTACTAAGCTTTATGCCGGAGAGGAAGAGTTTACGATAAAACGTTCAAAGATACGGGGCGAAGAGTCTTTGGGCATGATCTGTGCCGAAGATGAGATTGGCATCGGTACCTCGCACGACGGAATCATCGTGCTACCGGACGGGGCAGTTCCGGGCACCCCGGCCAGGGAATATTACAACGTAAAAAGCGACTGGGTACTGGAAGTAGACATCACCCCCAACAGGGTGGATGCAGCTTCCCACTTTGGCGTAGCACGCGACCTGGCAGCCTGGCTCCAACAGGCCGGAAAGCCCTTTAAACTGGTCAAGCCGTCGGTCGACGGGTTTGCCATCGACAAAAATGAAGGAGGCATAGAGGTTGTGGTAGAAGACAGGGAAGCGTGCCCCCGCTACTCCGGACTCACCATCCGAGGCGTTACCGTGAGGGAGAGCCCCGACTGGCTGAAAAACAAGCTGTTGCTTATTGGCCTGCGTCCTATCAACAACATTGTGGACATCACCAACTTCGTGTTACACGAGACCGGACATCCCATGCACGCATTCGATGCAGCACACATCAGGGGGAACGAAGTGGTGGTGCGCACCATGCCCGAAGGAACAAAATTTGTGACTCTGGATGAGCAGGAACGCACGTTGAGCGAAAACGATCTGATGATCTGCAACGCCGAAGAGGGAATGTGTATTGCCGGTGTATTCGGCGGATTGGATTCGGGTGTAACCGAAACAACCAAAGATCTTTTTCTGGAATCGGCCTACTTCCACCCCACCCGGGTACGAAAGACTGCCCGCAGACACGGATTAAACACCGATTCGTCGTTCCGCTTCGAACGCGGAGCCGATCCCAACAACACCGTCTATGTCCTGAAACGAGCCGCATTGCTGGTGAAAGAGCTGGCGGGAGGCGAAATAGAGGGCGAGATACGCGACATTTATCCTGTTTCCGTTGAAAAGCAGGTGATAACATTATCCTACGACAAAACAACCAAACTGATCGGGAAAGAGATTCCGAAAGAGACAATCAAGCAGATCCTCCATAGCCTGGAGATTGAAATAGATCAGGAAACAGAAAACGAGCTCTCGCTCCGCATCCCTACCTACCGGGTAGATGTGACCCGCGATGTGGACGTGATTGAAGATATCCTTCGCATCTACGGATACAACAACGTGGAGATCAGCGATGCACTGAAGGGTAACCTTTCTTACCAGACACCTACCGACCGGAAGCACAAACTGCAGACACTTATCTCGGAACAACTTTCGGCCAATGGTTTTGGTGAGATCATGAATAATTCGCTCACCAAAAAATCGTATTACGAACGGCTTGAGAATTATCCCGTGTCACACTGTGTTTCATTGCTGAATCCATTGAGCAACGACCTGAGCGTGATGCGACAGACCTTGCTTTTCGGCGGTCTTGAAAGCATTTCATATAACCGCAACCGAAAGCATGGAGACCTTCGTTTTTACGAATTTGGGAACTGCTATTTCTTTGATGCGGATAAAAAAAGCGAAAACAATATCCTTGCCGAATATGCCGAAGACAACCGCATCGGGCTGTGGATCTGCGGCAAGCGCACTCATAAGAACTGGGCCACGGCAGAAGAACAGAGCTCGGTCTTTGAACTGAAGGCTCACCTGGAAAATATCCTGAAAAGATTGGGTATCGGCAAAGATCAGATTGTGTGCGAACCGATACAGAATGAACTTTTCTCCACAGCCATGGATATTCGCACCTCCCGACAAAGAGTAGGCATCTTCGGAATCGTTTCCCCGAAAATTTGTCACCGGTTCGATATTGACACGGAGGTTTATTTTGCAGAGATGAGTTGGGACGCGCTGATGAAGGATACAGAAAAACTGTCGGTTCAGTTTACAGAGATTAGCAGATTCCCTGCAGTGAGCAGAGATTTGGCATTGCTGATTGACAAAAACATTTCCTTTGCACAAATCGAACAGATTGCGCTGAAGTCGGAAAAGAAACTACTGAAAGAAGTATCCCTCTTCGATGTGTATGAAGGTAAGAACCTGCCCGAGGGAAAGAAATCGTATGCGGTGAACTTCCTGTTGCAGGATGAAGCAAAAACACTGAACGATAAACAGATCGACGCCGTAATGCAAAAAATCAGACAGAATCTGGAAAAAGAACTGGGAGCACAGTTACGGTAACTCCCCGAGAGAGTATCGAAACAAAGTATTAACATCATAATTCAAAACCCGCAGAGAAGCACCTAAGCAGATCCGGGTAACCTATAAATATGGGAAGAGCATTCGAATATCGCAAAGCAAGGAAAATGAAAAGGTGGGGCAACATGGCCCGCGTTTTTACAAAGTTGGGAAAAGAGATTACCATCGCCACCAAATCGGGGGGACCCGACCCTGACACCAACCCTCGTCTGCGCGTGCTGGTGCAGCAGGCAAAAAAGGAGAATATGCCGAAAGACAACGTGGAACGGGCAATCAGGAAAGCAACAGACAAAGATGCATCGGACTACAAAGAGGTCGTTTATGAGGGATACGGACCACACGGCATAGCTGTGGTAGTGGAAACTGCCACCGACAACCCTACGCGCACCGTGGCCAACGTACGCAGCTACTTCAATAAACATGGCGGATCACTGGGGACTACCGGCAGCCTGGAGTTTCTGTTCGACCATAAATGTGTGTTTAAAATTGCACCGAAAGAAGGTGTTTCCCTCGAAGATTTGGAACTGGAGCTCATAGATTACGGAGTGGACGAAGTGGATGTGGATGAAGAGGACATCATTCTGTATGGAGATTTCAAATCGTATGCCGACATCCAGTCTTATCTGGAAGGAAATGGGTTTGAGATCCATTCGGCCGAATTTGAACGTATCCCCCACGACACCAAGGAGCTGGACGAAGAGCAACGCGCCCAGATCGAGAAGCTGCTCGACAAGTTCGAGGAGGACGACGACGTGCAGAATGTGTTCCACAACATGGCGTAAAGAGAAGGATCAGTATCCAGAGATTCGACAGTAGTCAAAAATAGATAAAGCGAGGTATGAAACATATCTCGCTTTTTTATTTCACTCCTACTGGAAAACGAAATCAAAACCCGAACAGGAGATAATCGTTAAATTCATTTTTTTTCTTTGCATTATAGCGTCAAATTGATATGTTTGCACCGCATGCGTAAATTTTCATGTATGAAGCGCACACACCCACTGCCTCTGTTGTTTTTGCTGCTGCTCCCTTTCTCTGCTCATGCCCAGCAAACAGCGCGTGTCTCGGGAGCGGTGAAGACAACGGAGAATGAAGCATTGCCCCATGCCACCGTACGCCTGGTGGACAGGGCCAATACCACCCGGGTATATGGCGGATCGACCGATGAGGAGGGTAAATTTTCCGTCGCCGTTCCCCGTGGCAACTATTCCATGGAGATCACCTACATCGGATACCGGAAACAGGAAGCTTCGGTACAGCTCGACGGGCACGTGGTTCTGCCCGATATCCTTCTGGCCGAAGACAGCCAACTGATGGACGAGGTGGTGATCACGGCCAAAAGCATCACTTATCATGCGGATGGTTATATAGCCGAAATAGCAGCCAATCCCTTTTATAAAAATTACGACCTGGACCAGATCCTGATACTTACTCCGGGTACCAACGTGGTGCGCGATGAAATCAGCCTGTATGGCAAAAGGGTATCCAAAGTCTATGTGGACGGGCGGGAGGTGCGGATGCAGGGCAGGGAGCTGATGCAGTACCTGCGCAATTTCAACGGGCGCAACGTAAGGCGGATGGAGGTGGTTGCCGCCGGCGGCGTGGAGGAAGATGCCTCTTCCGCGGGCTCATCCATCATCAAGATAACCACCGTGAAATTGGATGACGGTGGCATGCTCACCGCCGGACAGAGCTCCAACCACAACAGCTACATCCATTATAACACCACGAATATCAATACACGCTGGCGAACCGGCAGGTGGTCCACCTATCTGACCGGATCGTTTGTCAAAGGAAACTCCCTCTCATCCCGAAGCCTGGAGAACTTTTTTCACGATTCAGGCATAAGATTGTCGACCGAATCCTCATCGAAAGGGCATGTGCCGGGAAATATACTCTCCACCCTGGGGATAGGATATGATTTCGATGCGCGCAACCTGGTTACGGTGGAAGGCTCTTTCCGTTCCCGGCGAAATCGCTCCCGCTCCGTTACGGACACCAGACAATGGGGCGTCACCGGTTTCGAGCAAACCACTTCAGGGATTTCCCATGGCAATAACAATGCAAAAATGTATAACCTTTCACTGAACTACACCCACCTGTTCAACGAGAAGAGTTCACTGGTCTTCACGGCAGACCGGCTGCAGAATGATGGAGAGAAGAATCAGGAAAACGACTATGCGTATATTAGCGGGGACAGTATGCAGTATAGGAACCGGAACAAAGAGAAAAACCTGATCCACACCGCAGCGGTTAACTGGGAAAGATCACTCCGGGAGAAGGACAAGTTGACGGCGGGCATAAAATATACCGACCTGTCTACCAAAAGCAATATGGATAACCTGTTGCTCGAGAATGGGATAGAAGATGAGATGGCCAGCTATATCGACCGGTATGATTATACCGAACAGGTGTATGCACTGTTTTCCAAATATGCACTCACCCACAGTGCTGTCAATGCCAATGTGGGTGTTCGGCTGGAGCATGCCGTCATCTCCCCGCGCTCGGCAATCAATCCCGAAAGAAACCGGGATCAGCGTTATACCGGCCTGTTCCCTGAGGTAGCGATCCATTACGATCTCCACAAAGAAAAGGGGCATCGGATCACCCTGCAGTACAACCGTTCCATCGGGAGACCCTCCATGCAATCGCTCAACCCGTTGCTTATCCAGCAGAATGAGTACAGTTACACTACCGGGAATCCGTTACTCAAACCCTCTTATTCGAATTTATACACATCGAGGTTCACGCTGTTCGACCGGTTCCTGCTGAATATCTCCTACACCACTTCCAGAAACCGGCATCTTTATCTGGGTGTTGTCGATCCGGAGAACGATATCATCTACACCCGTCCGGAGAACGGAATGAAAAGCAGAAGCTTGGATATTTATATGGAGTATCCTTTGCGGCTCGGATCGTGGGGACAACTGAAACTGAACGGAAGTTATTCCCTCTATGAGGAACGATTTGAAGATCATCACAAACAGAACGCTTCATGGGATACCGGTTTTTCCGGCACATTCCGCCTGCCTTACGATATCAACGTGATGGCGGATCTAAGATACACCCCATCCCGTAGGACATTGTACGCCAAACACTATTCATCCGTTTACAGCAATGTGATCATCAATAAACTGCTTATGAACAGAAGATTAACGGCATCGCTTATGTTTGGGGATATTTTTAATATGATCGGCGGCCAACGCTCCGATTCTTTCTTCGATGATTATTCCCAAAAACAGAGAGGCCTCTCCAGCACCTTCACCGTGATGGCAAGAGTCAGCTACACCTTCAACTGGGGAAACCGTTCCGCAAAAATCCGGCGGACCTCCGCCGGAAACACACCGGAACAAGGACGTATCAGCAGTGAAAATTAGCCGCGATCAAGTCAAAACCGTAACCTGACCAGCGACTGTTCAATCTCATCGCGCAGCTCCTGCGGGGTTGCCCTGTTCTTGCCGACCTCCTTCAACGCCTGTACGATTGTCTCCTTTTGCACGCTCCAACGGAACCAGCCCAGCGCTTCGGCCAACACCACCCTCACCTCCGTCTCATCGCCCTGGTCTTTCAGGATCGTCAGTAGGGACGGCACCTGCCGGTGGTTGTTGTAGTTGCGCAGGAAACGGATGGCCGAGATCCGCTCTTTCGGATCTGCCCCTTTGTCCTGCATCACGGCCAGGGAGCGGTCGTACCGTTTCGCCTGTCCCTCAAAATAGGCAGTCATTTTCCCTGCGACCTCATCGGGTTTCGTCAGGTTGGAACCTGCTGTCTGGCGGCCAATCTCCTCCCGGATCTTTTCCAGACTGAACATCGGGAGTGAACCCTGTGCGGCGTACTGCACCCGCTGGCTCTCATCGGAGAAGAGCACGGTCTCCACCAGCGGAGCAATCAGCCGATCATCACCGTGATAGCCGGCAAAGCGGGCTCCGTTCCGTCGGATCAGCTCATAGGAATCATCCAGTGCCAGCAACAACGCCTCGGCGAGATAGCTGCCGGTAGAGTAGAGAATCCGTTGCAATGCCTGCATCCGCACACTGTAGTATGGACTTTCCCGCAGGTAGCGTAGCAGCAGTTCCGGATATCCTTTGGGTGGGCGGTGGGAGAGCATCTTCAGGGCGAGCGACTGCAGGTTGGGATTCTCGCTCTGCAGATAATCCTGCCATACCCCGCTCTTGTGGCGGTTCAGCGCCAGGTCGCGGTTCAGCAACCGGACTCTGTTTATCGCGTCGTCCTCATTCGTAACGGGAAGAAGCCGGTAGGTGGGGTCGCCAATCAGATGTGACTCAAGTGTCTGGATCTCTTTCTGCCAGAATCCGATGCGTACACCTTCAGCCAGCATGCCGATCAGCTCCATCGACCATTTGTCCTGCAGCACATTGACCGTGTTTCCCTGTGTCACCACCGTCTTGCCACCGACGAAGATATGATAGCCGGCCACATATCCGGGCTGGTGGAAGGAGCCGTTGTAACAGGCATCGAAGATGGTGATGCGTGGTTGAGGGTGCAATGTCCCTATATCGGCGAGCACCATGTTGATGCCGGCAGCCAGCAGCGAGTCGCTCACACGGGTGCTGTCGAGCCGTTCCGGGGCGAAGAAGCCGGACATCAGGGCATAATCGTTCATCACCTTCTTCCCGAAAGCTTCCCTCCGCTTGCCGCTGTAGCGGCGGTAGCTGTTCCGGAGTGAGGCCGAGAGGATCTCCAGGGGGCCGGTGGCTCCTTCACGGCCCATGCCCAGCTGATTGGGCGCGGGATAAGGACCGTTGATATACTGGGTATCGAAGGCACCGTGCTCGTGGAAGACGAAGAGATCGGTGCCGGGTGCCTGTAGTCGCTCGTAGAGACGGTACTTCATGAAGGGATCCTGGCGAAAGTTATAGAAGGCGTTGCCGTCTGCCGTACGGAATGCATCCGGGAACTGTTCCCGGATGGCAAACTGCTGGTTGTGCCAGGCGGTGAGGCAGTCGGAGTTATATCCGTGGCCATTGAAGAACCGGATCCGGTCGGCATGATTCACCTCCCTGTGGGCCTCCACCACCTTGCGGAGATATTTTCCGAGTTGCTCATGCGCCCCTTCTCCCATATCGGAAGGAGGGAGCATGCGGGCAGAGTAGAACTCGCTCTCCACCACCTGGGGCGAACGTTCCGTCAATTCATAATAGAAATGGCGGGGGTTCTTCTCATCGACGCTGAGAAAGCGGAACTCCAGGTCCAGGTCGTCGTAGAAACGGTCGCTGGTTACCGACGACTCCTCGATGGGAAACTCCTTCTCGTTCATCTTGAAGGCGGTGGTGGCATGCTGGAAGTTGCGCAGACGCACTACGGGAATGTCGCCGATAAAGACGGCCCCTTCCATCACCGGTTTACGGCGGTAGATCTGCCGGATCTCCTCACGCAGCGTTTCGGGATTGTCCCAGTTGCCGATCATCACGACAACTCCCAATCCCTCTTCCTCCAGTACGGTTTTGTAGGCCAGTACCTCTTTCGAGACCTCTTCAAAGCTTTCCGTGTCGATCACAATCAGAAAACGGGTTTCGAATCTGCCGTTTTCGGGGATGAACCGCCCTGCCGCCGTCAGGGTAAAGAAGGTGGCGAGCAGGTAGACCATCCCTATGGTTTTAATTTTCTTCATGCCCGTCATCGCTATCGCATAAAATGCTCAATTCGTGCAATGCTCTTCTCCAGCTCATTGCCCAGCTGCCGAGGAGTCCGCTCCAAGGCAGCTGCTTCTTTGAGAGATGTCACAATTTCCTCTCTGCGGCAGGAATGGGTAAACCAGCCGAGTGCCTCGGCCAATGCAACGCGCAGCGGGAGCTCTTCGCTCCCGTCGGCCAGCACCCGGAGATAATCTTCCACCTGCTTGTGGTAGTTGTTGTTGCGCAGCATCTTTGCTGCGGACATTCTGGCTTTCAACGGTTTTTCCATGTCGGCCACATCATTGGCCATGGCTGCGATTCGCTTGCGGGAACCGAACTGCCGCTGGAACTCTTCCCACACCTTCTCCCTGTCGGGATAGGAGAGGTTCTGATCCAGCTGCCGCTTCACTTCCGCCTCCATCCGGTCGAAATCCATCCGGCCGAAGGTGAAGGCAACATTGAAATGAACCCGTTCATCGAGGTGATCATCGAGGTAGGTTTTCACCAGGAAGGGAATAAAATGATCGGATCCGATGGCGCCCATGGCATATACCGATTTGCGGCGGATAAATTCATAGGGGTCGCGGATCGAATGTTCCAGCAGTTTTGAAAAATGATCGCCTCCATAGAGTTGCAGCAGGAGGAAGGCCTGCAGCCGCACTGAGTAGTAGGGTGATTCGTTATAGGCTCTTGTGAGCAGCTCCGGCATTCGGGAGTATCCCAAATCGGAGAGCTTATGCAGCGCCAGTCCCTTCAGATCGGGATGCTCCGCTTCTTCGAAGAGTGCCAGCCAATGGGCGGTGTCGGTCGAGCGAAGGTCTACCCGGGAGGCGGTGTTACCGGCAAAGCGATGGGTGGGGTCACCGATGATATGCGACTCCAGGATGTTGACCTCGCGGGCCCACTCACCCACGCGGAAGCCGAGGCCCAGCAGCCCCAGCAGGTCGGTGGAACTTTTATCCTGCAGCACATTGACACTGTTGGCGAAGGTGACCAGCGTCTTTCCTTCGGTAAAGATGTACTCGCCGGCGATGTAACGCTTTTCACGGAAATCGCCATTGTAGCAGGCGTCAAAGATCACCATCCGGGCATTGGGGGAGATAAGCGGCACATCCTCGAGGAGGATGCTGGTGCGCAATTCCTGAAGGGAGTCGTTCACCCGCTGGATGGGGTCATCTGAACCGGCAAACCAGAGGGTATCTACCTGGTAAAGTTCCATCCAGGTCTGTTTCAGTTTTTCCCTCTGTTCCGCATCACCGGTCCGGCGGAGTGCCTGCCGGAAAAGGCGGCGTCCCGCCTCCATCTGCTCCCCACTCTCCCTGGTATGCGGCAGGGCTGTCAGGTACTGCCTGTCGGGCGTCCCATGCTCGTGGAAGAGCATCAGGTCCATCTCCTCCCTGCGGAGCTCATCGATAACCAGCTCCTTCATAAAGGGATACATATCGTAAAAAAGGAACTTTGCCGATTTTTTGTTGTGGAAGGTTGCCGGGAACTGCTCCCGGATCACCATCCCCTGATCGCGCCAGGCCGTCAGGCTGTTTGAGAAGGATCCTTCCCCCGTGTAGGCGGTGACCACATCCAGCGGATTTTCTTTCTCTCGCTCCCGCAGGAGCTTCCGGAAATAATCGCGTATCTGTTGGTATCCCTCTTCACCTTGCCGCGAGGGTTTGAGCCGTCCGCTGTAGATGTCGCTCCGGATGTATTGCGGTGAGTCGCCACGCAGCGAATAGTAGTGCAGCAGCGGTTCTTCCTCCTCGCCTCCGAGGTAATCGAACCGGAGGTCGAAATCGTCGTAAAAGCGGTCGGAGGGTACCGAGGAGTCGCGTCGCGGGAAACGCTCCTGATCCATCTTGAAGGCCGAGGTGAGGTGTTGGGCATCACGGATCATCGGTACCGGTATCTGGCCGACAAGGATCGTCCCTTCCAGTTGGTGATGCTGATAGAGATGGTGCAGTTGCTGCCTCAGTTCATCGGGCAGCTGCCACACACCTGAAAGGAGCACCGGGTTGAAACCCTCGCGTTCCAGGAGGCTGCTGTAGGCATCGATCTCCGCCTTGCAAGCGATATAGGTGGGTTGATCCACCACAATGGCAAACCCCTCTCCGGCAGCTGTCACCGTGAAGGAGAAAAGCAGGGTGAAAACTGTCAGTGAAAAATATTTTTGAACCATTGTTTGTAGGACTTATTTAAAAGGTAAGCCCCATCCCCAGTCGGGTGATCACCCTTACGTCGTCACCTTCGGTTGGCTTGTAATAGTCTGCTGTAAGCTTCAGATAGGCACCGCTCTTCCGTGAGGAGAGAGTTGCAAAATAACTGATGCT
>NZ_DCEN01000033.1:0-871 GCF_002316955.1 Proteiniphilum sp. UBA1028 | reverse complement strand
TGATCACAATCGATCCGGGATCGGCACCACCGTAGAGATAGTCGCCTTTTTGGTTCGCTTTCCGGACGAGGTCGGCGCCCAACACCCAACGGGAGTGTCCACGTGAGGGAAAGTTAAGCTTTGCATCTGCCCCCAGGTAGAGGTCCCGGATCTTCAGGTGTGAGGCTGGCATAATATAGTTGTCATCCGTCACCGTGTAAAGCGCATGGAGGCCCGCTTTCCAGCTATACTCCTGCCCTGCATTGCGGAAGAAGTCGTACGACAGGCGGTAGGTATCACGCCGGTATGTGGAGCGGACGCTGCTGTAGAGATCGACCCATTGCTGTACCTCATAGCTGTTGTCCAGCACCTGTACAAACTCGATACCATCCGTTCTACTGCTGCGGTAGGAGAAATCCAGCCGGTTCAGGTTCACTCCTTCATGCAGGAGTGCCGCATGTCCATAGAGTTCCTGCTGGCGGATAGTTCCCTCTTTCCGGGGTTTGGTGATGTCCCTCACCGCCTCTTCCACGCGGAAGCTGTATCCCCCTTCTGCGAAAAAGCGAAGAGCTTGTTGTTGCCAGCCGTACTGCAGGCCGGCACCCACTTTGTTGGCATCGTAAATGAAGCTGCCCAGGGACTGCAGGCCGCCGATCACGGCAGTATAATGGTTACCCAATCCCCGCATCACAAACACATTCTGGTTTACCTGGTCATCGCTGTTGCTATGGCCCCGCGTCTCCTGGATCATATTCTCATACTCCAGGCTGAGCCCCACGCGATGGGAACCCATGATTGCCGCGATGCCCGGCTTCACATGGATGGAGTAGCGGAAAAGTTCCGAACGGGGGTCCATCTGTTTGGCACCTGTCTCCGCTTTGTATTCCGCCTG
>NZ_DCEN01000035.1:108873-114484 GCF_002316955.1 Proteiniphilum sp. UBA1028 | reverse complement strand
AATCGATCCTGCCGAAATAGGAGGCGCGGGCCGTGAAGTTATAGCCTCCGGTACCGCCCCAGGCACGTTCTTCTTTTCTGTCGGCAATGGCGTAATTGATGTTTGCCTTCAGCGGGTCGTTCTCCAGCAGGTCGCGGTCGTTGCCGCCCAAGTTGCGATAGGTATATTTTGATGCAGACTGTCCGAGCACAAAAGAGAGGTTGTGTACCTCCTCGAACGACCTGTTGTAAGAGAAGTAATTCTCCAGTTGCCAGGTGTAGCCACGGTTCATCTCACTTTGCACTGTGCTGAACTGCACGTCCTTACCCTGTGTTGCCAGGAAGTAGGGAAATGTGTATGAATCGTATCCCCAGAATGCCAGATCCACACCGTAGCTGCTCCTGAACTTCAGTTCCGGCAAGATGGTCAGCTCGCCCCAGAATGATCCGACAAATTTATCGGCATTGTTCAATCCGGCCGAAGGCTGATTGAGCATCCCCACGGGATTGGCGATCTCCTGGAATCCGGCAGGTGGAATGGAGAACACGCGGTCGCCATTCTTCACCGCGTGCGGATACTGAGCCAGAATGGTCTTGCCCGTCTCTTCATCGGCATATACCGGCACCAGCGGTGAGAAAGTCAGGGCGCTTCCCAGAATGGAACCGTACTCGGAGTTGGTCTCGATGCCGGTGGATTTATTGCGGGAATAACCCACATTTACACCCAGTTGTACGTTGTTCAGAAAACTGCGCTCCTTCGTTTCAAAAATATTGTAGATCGAGTTGGAACGCAAACTGTAACGTTGAAAATTTGATTTGTCGTAATTTCCGCCCACGATGCCAGCCTGATCGAAATAGCCGAACGAGAGGAAGTAATTTCCTTTGTCCGTTCCCCCGGAGACACTCACTTGATGGTTCTGTACCGGTGCATTGTAGTAAAAGGTTTCATCCTGCCAGTCGGTTCCTTTTCCGGCACCCATCACCTGTTCGTTGTTGTAACGAGGCAGGTTGCCGTCGTTGATTTGGGCTTCGTTCATGATAACCATGTATTCGCGCGCATTCAGTATCTCCTTTTTCTTCCAGGGATTCTGCCACCCGTAGCTTACATCGTAGTTGACCGTGGCCTTACCCTTCTCTCCTTTTTTGGTGGTTACCAGAATCACACCGTTGGCTGCCCGTGATCCGTAGATGGCTGCCGAGGCTGCATCCTTCAGAATCTCCACCGAGGCGATGTCGACCGGGTTCAGGTAGTTGATGCCGCCGCCCACCTCCATGCCATCCACGATATAAAGCGGTTCGCTGTTGTTGATGGTACCGATACCGCGGATCCGTACCTTGGAGTCCGCCCCCGGCTGACCGGAGCTCTGGGTGATCTGTACACCCGATACTTTACCCTTCAGAGCATCTTCCACGCGGGTAGGTCTTGTCACGTTCAGCTCTTCTGCAGACACCTTGCTGATTGCCGCAGTAACCACGCTCTTGCGTTGTACTCCGTAACCGACTACCACCAGCTCATCCAATATCTCCCTGTTTTCCTGCAGCCGGACATTGAGGACGGTCTGACTGGTGATGGTGAATTCCTGTTCGATGTATCCGATATAGGAAAAGCGCAACACGGACCCCTGCGGAATGATCATGCTGTAGCTGCCATCCATATTTGTAACTGTACCGATCGTCGTCCCCGGCACCACGATATTGACACCGATCACCGGATCCCCATTCTCGTCGGTGACCCGTCCGGTCAAATGCACATCCTCTCTCGGTGTTTGCCTTGCTGCAGCTTCCGCAGTAACCGGTCGATCGAAAATATAAATCTTGTTGTCCCTGATCTCATACCCAATCTGACGGGGTGTCAGCAATTGGTTCAGCACTTGCGGGAATTCAGCATCGCCCACCCGTATGGTCACCAGCTCGCTCAGATCAACCACTTCCTTGCTGAATGCCAGGGTATGGTCTGTCTGTTCGGCAATACTCTCCAGGACAGTCTTCAAACTTTTCTGGCTGAAATTCAGGTTCACTTTTTGAGCCTGGCATAACAAAGTGCTAAGCACAAAAAGCGACACAAATATGTGCAGCCGCCTTTTCATTGGAATTTTTCCCATGGTTGTTTTTCGTATTAAAAATTAAACAGTATAAATAGATTCTCATACGCAGCTTCAATAAACACAGCTTAACACTTATGAAGCCTTCTTTTCATTTCATCACTACCTTGACACATTTCATGGTGAAAAGAATGAGATTATTTATAAAATTAACAAAAAATCCGGCACAACATGTACTGTGGGTCTGAAAAATTGTGTGAAGATTTTACGGGTCTTTCCGGGCAAAGAACTTCCGCACATTTACCTTGCGTGTCTTTACTTCAATGTGAAACGGCTCAAGCTGTGTCACCCTTCCTCCGGCAATGGCGAACGTACGCACCGACTCTTTGCATTCGGTATGCTCCGGCAGTGTTTTCTTGTTGAGTACGATGCTGTATTCTCCTGCAGGAAGGAAGGTAATAAACTTACCATGGTCGTTGGTGACAACGGTCTGCTCCAGTTTTCCGTCGGAGCTGATCACGGTGAACCGGAATCCTTCATAACGAGGAACGATCTCCACATTGTTCTCTCCCATGATGTAACGGATGCTTCCCTGCAGGGTACCGCTCTGCCGCAGAGGTATCTCTACAGTTGTCCTGAACCGGTGGACACTGATCTCTTTCTGATCGAACGACCACTCCCCGGGCTGCATCGGTCTCACGGCATACGTACCAAAAGGAACCGAGGTATACCTTACTTCCCCCTTCTCACCCGTAACAAAAGCCTTCCGGTCTATATCCACGAGATAATTCTGAGCCGGAGCATCTCCCTCATCATAGCGTCTGTTGGCGTTATGGTCATAATAGACTTTTGCGATGAGGGTGCTTTTCCTGCCTTTCAATGGCACTCCTCCCGGGAATCGATACCGTGCTCCCACCTCCAGATTCACTATTTCCCTGTCGCCCAGGAAGGGATATTTGTACCAATTGCCGGTAAGGATGAAGGAGAGGTTACTGCCGGGATTATATCTGGCATTGAGGTTTGCAGAAGGAATCTTTCCCTGATATACATCGCTTGTGAAGTTGATGCCTGAGGAGAGAGTCAGTCTGTTCGAAAAGTTTTGATTAGCAGAGGCTGAAATAGTAAGCCGGCTGAAGTCCTTCCCCTGTCGCTGTGCCATCACCTGCTCAAAGAGATAATATGCCCCCTGCTGCCAGGTGACACCGGCTGTGATCCACCGGTATGAGAAGTTCAACGAAGCTTTCCCCTGAGCAACATACTCTTTCTCCAGAGGGTCCTGAAAAAATCCTCCCTCCATACTTCCGAAAAAGGAGTACTTCCACCCCGGATGCTGCCATCGCCACTGCCATCCCATCCTGCGGGAAGTCATATTGAGGTTTTCATCTCCATACTCCATTCCGGCGAAGTGTGAATATGAAGGCGAGCTCTCCTTCTGATGCTGGTAAGACAACGAAGAGTGAATATTTTGAAAGGCAGGAAGAGTCAGCGAGATACCTCCATATTGGTTTTGGGAGCGATAATTGTATTCATAACTGTATGATTTAGGTTCAGAACGGTTAAAGTTGTACGACACATTCAGATTCATGTTGTCTGTTAGCTGCATGGTGCCGTGCTGTACAACCGAAAAGATTCCTTTTCGGTTACCGGGGAAGTAAGGATCACTGTAGTAAGCCGATCCACCCAGCAGCACATTCTTAAAAAGCCTTCCGTTGTAGCTCATCTCGCCCGCACCGGAGTAGCGATTTCCCTGCAACTCCCAGTACTCACCGGCTGTGGCATGCACTTTCCACTCCATGCTCCACTCTGCACTGAACCGATGCTTCCACCGGATCCCCATCATATGAAAGTTTGCCCTTTCGTAGGGGTTCCTTTGATACACATAGGTACCTCCCGTCCCGCTTCGTTCGGTGCCTCCCCCCAGATCGGCCTTCAGAAAAAATGAATAATAGTCTTTAAACCAGGGCTGATCATCAATGAGGTTATAGTTTTGATCAATGGCTCCGAATGTGATCTGCCGCCTTCCTTCTTTGTCGGAAAACAGGGCTTTTATTCCCCTTCCGTACAAGGAGAGTTCTGTCTGCTCCTGAACATTTCCGATAATAAACTGGTTTTCATAAAGCTGATATGCCAGGGAGGTATTTGTTATATATGGAAGAGAGTGTGTATTGTATTTGTATATATTGCCTTTCAGATGGAGATATCCTGCCGGCAAATCAATGTAACTGCCTCCCTGAAGTTGTACCGTATTTGAAATACGGTTGTAGGTACGGTAGCTTAGCTGCATGCCATTATCGAATGCTTTATCACCCGTAAAATAAAACTGGTCCCGAAAAAAGGCATTGTAGCTTCTCTGCGTAATCACACTATGTACATTGATCGTACGGGTATCCACTATCTTCTTCTCCTTCCCTTTCATGGCCGTTACTCTCACCTGAAAACGTCCGGCAGCAAGCAGATTGCTGCTAGCGATAAAACTATGCGTAAATTTCTGCTGTTCACCGGGTGCCAGTGTCGCTGTTACTTCGGTAAAAGGCGGAGCATTGTGCAGATTCGGTACGTTGAAAACCAGTATCACCTGCTCTGTGACATTGCCACTGTTCTGCAGGATCACGTTGACACGTACCGAGTCATCGGGGTTGGTAAGCAAGGAAGGACCATTTTCGGCCAGCAAGGTAAGCTGTTCACGCAGTTCAATCTGTAACAAAGTCTCACAGCTACTCACCAACTCATTTTCATCGGTCAGCAGGTTATAGCATATCTTCTTTTCCCCGGCTCCCAGATCCCTTGTCAGCACCAGTCTAAATGAAAAAAAACTACTATCACCGGGCGCCAGGCTTACTGCCCGCTGATCACGAGAGAGAGCACGAACACCTGTGGGTGCATCAATAGCCATGATGCCATTGAATGATTGATCCGACTGATTGGTTACCTTTAACACATGGCTTAGCATCTGTCCCGAGCGGGTATTCTCCCTGAGTATAATTTCTATAGGGGCATCGGCAAACAATGCAGCCCCTCCGCTTATCAGTAAAAGCAAAAGGAGGGTCAACAAGCGATCGATGGTGTTTCTGGCGATCTGCATCTTTTACCTTGAAGTAATCTCGAACATCAACTGCGTACTATAGCTTTGCTCCGTATTAATCAGTAAATAACGTTCGTCGATGGCCGCCGCGGAATAGATCAAATCGTAATCGAGAATCTCTCCATTGGTGGATACGCCTTCAAGGATCATCTGCCTTTGCGTTGAGAGCGGCACAGGTTGTTTGACGCCGTTTCCGCCGCTCAGCTGCAGGGAGACAAGGTTGAGCGGGATAGTGCCAAAGGCAGAAACAGAAGTAAAATTATCCGACAGCGCTCTGACCGACACTTCATAACCGGAAGTGGCAGATATTCGCAGTCCTTTATCGTAGGTTTTGGTAGTTCCGTTCGCATAATCGCTGATGGTACTAAATTCCAGCACTGCTTCAGGCAACACAGAGATGGAATATTCGGGGTTCTGCGGATAGCCATCGATATTTACCGAAAAACAGAAAAGATCGGGTTCGAGCGACAATATTCTTTCTTCTTTCCAGGGGTTATTACGTCCATTCC
>NZ_DCEN01000035.1:106400-108704 GCF_002316955.1 Proteiniphilum sp. UBA1028 | reverse complement strand
ATTCCATTGCGAAATAGTAGATACTCCATCTGGGTAAATACTTCAGATAGTCGCCTCCCTCTACTTTCAGTTCAAAACTTAACAATAACTGGTGATAACCCTCTTGATTCAAAGAGGTAAAATTCACCAGTTCCACCTCGTTGTTCACTCCAACGAGAGGATTCCAGATATACATATTTTGGATATTTCCAGGGGGTATATTGGAACTTCCCGATTTTGACACACATCTCAGGTTCAACATGTTAACTGGGAAATCATACGGTTCTCTTGTGTTCTCATTGGCTAATTTTCGTTCAACTCTTCTGACCCTGGCTGTAATTCTCCAGTCAGATTCCCTCATTTTATTTGCTCCCAGCTGAAGTATTGCAAAATTTGAAGGGGAAATTGTCCCGTAAATGCTATTCACTTCAAACCAGCTACCACCTCCCCACTCCAGCGAATAGGTATTGTTGTATTGAGCACATACAGTACTTATCGCCGGGACAAGCAGGATCAAAAATGCAATAACCCTATTCATGGCTGAATTCAAGTTCTGCAGCTTCCAACGTAGTCTCATCACCGTAATCCAGTATCACAGTGGCAGTATAATCTCCTTTTTCCAACGATTCCCCCAGCGGAATTATCACTTTTCGTTGATTACCGGGCATGGTAAAAAACGGTATATTTCCCAGGCTGGCTTCTTTTCCGGTAGTATGGTTGAATAATGTAGCTCTTATCAAACCGTCGGTCCAGATATTTCCATTATTGTTAAAGGTCAGACCTATCAAATTTTTCTCCCCCGAGAACGACATGTCTGATATTTCCAACTGCTTTCGCTCAGCAATCAGCCCTCGTCTGTATATCTTAATCCCCTGCCGCACGTTAATGCGGATGGCCGCTCCCTGCGAATCCACCCCATCAACCGGATTCATCTGGGTAACGTAGAGCATGGCTGTCTGCACATTATTATCGGCCGAAACACTCAAAGGGACACTCATCTTGACCTCAATCTTTCTGCTCTCCCCCGGCTGGAGCGTGAGGTAGGTACCCCCAGGCAGGCTGAGCCAGGAAGCACAGGAATTTGCCAAACTATCGGGCGGCAGCATGACATTGTTTCCATACTCATCATAATGCCAGTCGCCCAGCGTTATGGAAAGGTCCAAAGGATGATCTTTGCTGATATTATTCACCAACAACTCCTGTGTACCACTCTCACGTGCTGCGAGGGTATAGTATACCCTTGGTGGAGATACGGACAACCCAACCTGACCGAATGCATTTCCCGCGAGTGAAAATAAAAACAAGGTGGTCACAGCTATCAGAAAGGAGTATCTTGTATTCATTTAGTCAGGTTTGTGTGTCAAATGAGATTTGTTTCGAAAAAGAAACTCATAGTGGGATTTATCCCGGTTTAAAAAGGGAGGGCATTGATGTTAAAAAAATGCACCTCCCCCATCTGTATAGCAACAGCTTGTTACCCCTATTTTGAAGCAATGGTATACGTAACAGTTGCAGTATAAGTAGTAGCTTCGGTACCGTTGGCCATATTCACGTAGGTATCTTCGCTTTTCCATCCGTCATGTTCGTAGGTGACGTTGAAAGTAAGGCCCATACCACCTCCCTCGGAAGAGAAAAACTCTTTGGTTCCGGCGCTCAGAGAGGGTTTGTTTATAAAGTTAAAGTTATTTCTTTCTGCGGGAATAGTCGAACCCTTTCCGGCAATGATCTTTACATGATCACCCGCCAAGGGAGTCTCGCCGTTCATGAAACCAGAACTCGTAACAGATACTGCGAACGGTCCGGAGTGATAAACGGTTAAATGATCGTCTTTGGTTACTGTTTTATTGTCAACTGTTCCTGCAGAGTAATCTGTGGGACTGTCATATTCAAAATTAATCACCTTCTGATCAGGATTAACCTGAATGGATTGAATGGGTTTGAATACCAAATTAACAGTGACCGGATCTGTAATAGTTGCGCTTGTCCCATAGGGCAAAACTTCCGCTTTTACGCTATTCACCGAAATCAGACCAAACATGAGAAGAGCACCTGCTAAAAGACTTTTTTTTGTTTTCATTACAATTAATTTGTTGATTTTTTATGCTTATTTTTTATGTAATTAATAATCCTATCACTCTGTTTTTACTTACCTTCTGCCTTCATTATTGCCATTTTCAGACACCTTTTATTCAATTCGGGACGACGAAGCCCGTAAAAATATATAATTGTTATTTTTTCAGTTTATCGCGATAATAAATTATTATTCCTTTCGATGCTATTCAACAAATCTTGCTGCAATTTTTAGACACTGTTTTCCTTTTTTTT
>NZ_DCEN01000035.1:106135-106280 GCF_002316955.1 Proteiniphilum sp. UBA1028 | reverse complement strand
TTTTTTTTCGACACCCCGAACGAATCTTGTTTCAAACGCCACCACCGGCTTTTCTCGTCAATTTTACAATTTTCGTTAAATATGTCCATTTTATTAAATTATTTGAGAAAACAAACCAACCCAATAAAAAAGACTCAACATTCTA
>NZ_DCEN01000035.1:41121-106114 GCF_002316955.1 Proteiniphilum sp. UBA1028 | reverse complement strand
CACATCAAGACTTTCCCGAAATCTCAAGACACTTATTTGATGGATGTTATTCATCTATCAGGCTACAAATCTTCAGAGAAGACGTATTTTGTCCGAAAATCACAACCCATTCCGACTCTTTTTTCAATTTGACCTACCCGTATGGGCAGGGTTTATTTTTATAAAAAGCTGCCTCCAACCTAAACGAAAAGAGATTTAACACACCATTGCATGTTCAACTTTTATCTTTTTCGGATATCGCCGCGCACCTCTGTACCATGAAGCATGAACTGCGCGACAAATATAATAAAAAGACAATTCGTGTAACATAAAAAGGACATTTATTTTCATTATTTCCACTATTTCAAATGGCAACGATTGCATAAACCGTACTGAAAAAATAGCAAGATGGGGGATTATCTCGTAGTTATGGTATAGGTTACATTGGCTTTATAAACTGTTTCTACCCCGTCTGATTTGACATGTTTATCGATATAGTTCTGTGCGGATCCGGCAATCCTGTTATCGTAGGTAACATTATATTTCAGGTCCTTCCCTCCGTTCTCAGACTCGATAATGGAAGAAGGGGTTGATGAGAGGGGCGTTTCGGTATATCGGGTATGAGGACGGCTGTAGGACCCGTCAGCTGCCCTGACAATCACATCGCCCAGCGGGATGGTTTCGCTTCCTCCTACCCGGGTAAAATAAGCACCATCGGCCGCAACCGTAATCTGAAAACCTCCGCTACTACACACGGTAAGGTGGTCGTCGTGCGTGACCGACACTCCTTGCTCGTAATCTTCGGTGGAGGCATACATCAGGTCGGTACTTTTTTGGGTAGTTTGCACAGCAATAGTCTGTACGGGAAAAAATCGAATATTCACCGTAACTGCATCGGAATGCGACTGCGCTCCGGCATTCGCTACCGAAAGCATCATGCAGACAAGTAGCGTTGTTAAGGTTATCGAAATATTCAAAAATCCCCCTTTCTTTTAAATATTATCTTTCAGAGGGGAAATTTAGAGAATATTTTTATTAAATGCAAACAATATTTGGTGTATTTTGCGTAAGCCGATTTTTGGGCAACTGATAAAAAAACCGGGAGGTTTTTGTCACTTTGGGTGAAATTATGCTTGGATCATGCCATCTCAACACAAGGGGAACGATCAAAGAGAAACGTAGATTTTATGGTCACGACGGTTGAATTTCACCGGGGCAATTTTCTGCAATTCCTCCAAAACATCCTGGATGGCCACCTGCTTCGTAGTAAGGCTATAGCTGTAATTGAGTGCATCGGGAGTCTGGACATGAAACTCCACGTCGAATTTCCTCTCCAGCACCTTCATTACCTCCGGCAACGGCGTATCGTTGAAATAAATCACATTCTTCTTCCACAACGAAGCGTTGGATGGGCGCACAAGATTATGCAAGGTAGTTCTTCCGGTCGTTTTGTTGTATTCTATCTGCTGGCCCGGGAGCATCGGAAAACTATTTTGTTGCACATCAAAAGAGATTTTTCCTTCATCGAGTACAATCTGAATGACTTCGCTGTCGTTGTAAGCATTCACGTTAAACGATGTGCCGGCAACAATTGTGCGGGTGTTATGTGCATGCACCACAAAAGGCCGTCTTTTTCCGGAGGCCACATTAAAGTATGCTTCGCCGTCAATCCAAACCTCCCTCTTCCGCAATCCGAATCTCTCCGGATAACGGATCCGGGTATCGGCATTCAGATATACCTCTGTGCCGTCCTGAAAATATAGGGTGGCATCCTCTCCTTTCGGGACATACAATTCGGCATAAGTCATTCCTTCAAAAAAGCCGGCAGTTCTGTTCAAATAATAGCCGAAGCCTGCAACAACGAGTAGTGGCAAGAGAATTACCGCTACTTTTAGCAGGACACGGCCAATTCGCCTTTCATAAATGGTTTTTTCAATTTTTTTGTAGAGACGGTCCGACCGGGATGGTGACAGCAAATGATCTTGATGCAGTTCTGATTCCAGCATATAAGCGTCCTTGTCGAGCAAATCAGACAGAAATTGCTGCCCCTCAATGGTTGAGGAGAACCAATCAGCTACTTTTCTGGCTTCCTCTTTCGATGCCTTACCGCTCAAAACACGACGAACAATATCATTATCTTTTAACTGCATCACTGCCCGGGTTATACTATCTTACACACTCTTTGTTCACATTAGACACATTCACAGAACAAAGAAATGAGTTGTATATCTTAATTATTTACAACAACATTTTAATACGTTGAAAATAGCTTCTCAATATTTTCAGCGATTCCTGATAATGAGATTTCACAGTATGAACCGAAATTCCCATTTTTTCGGCTATCTGTTGATTGCTATCGGTTGTCTTTAGTTTCCTCATGCATACCTCCTTTTTTTGCGGAGGCAGCATCTCTATCCCTTTGTATAGAAATTGGTGTACTTCTTTTTCCTCCAGCTTTCGTGCGATATCATCCTGAGAAGAGAGTTCTGCCTGTGTATTCACATAGTTCAACGACACGGCCCCTTTTTGGCTCCTGATTAGATTCAGGATGAAGTTCTTGGTCATTGTATAGAGGTAATTTTTCAGATTGATCTCAATGTGAATGTCGCCGGTAGTCTCCCAGAGTTTCACAAAAACATGCTGCACCACATCTTCTGCCATTGCGGAATCTTTCAGATACTTGTACGCAAGCGCATACAGGTAACGATGATACTTCGAATAGATAGCAGAAAAAGCTCCCTTATCCCTTTTTTTCAGAAGGATGAATAATGCATGATCTTCGTTCCGGCTATACTCAGACATCTTTTACATGGAATTATGAAGAATCCGGGCAAATGTAATCATTTGCAAAATATTTCCACAATATTGACCAAAAAACATGACGCAGGATGCAAGAAATAAGACAAAAATATCTTTATCGCCCGCTTTCTGCTGATTGCCTATTTCTGTCCGGGAAACATGGCAACTATGCGCTCAATTCCTTTCACCATCTGGTCAATCTCTTCCCTGGTATTGTAAAAAGCGATGGAAGCGCGTACGGTACCGTCTACCCCGAGAATTTTCATCAGTGGCTCAGCGCAGTGATGGCCGGTCCGGACGGCGATCCCCATCTTATCGAGCAGCGTACCCAGGTCGTAAGGATGAATACCATCCACCAGGAACGAGATAACGCTGCTCTTCTGAGCAGCATTCCCCAGGATACGCAACCCGGGGATGGCAAGCATTCGTTCTGTGGCATACCGCAACAATTCGTGCTCATAACGGGCAATATGATCTATTCCGAGAGAAGTGACATAGTTGAGTGCTGCAGCCAGTGCGGTCGTCCCCACGAAGTCGGGGGTCCCTGCCTCAAATTTAAACGGAAGCTCATTGAAGGTTGTCTTCTCGAACGATACGCTGGAGATCATCTCTCCTCCACCCTGATAGGGAGGCAGAGCATTCAGCCACTTTTCTTTTCCGTACAACACTCCCACTCCGGTAGGGCCATAAATCTTATGAGAAGAGAAGACCAGGAAATCACAATCGATCTGCTGTACATCCACATTACAATGCTGAACGCTCTGGGCAGCATCAATCAGCACGGGTATATCGTGTCTGTGGGCTATTTTCACAATCTGCTCAATGGGGTTGATCGTGCCCAACACATTGGAGACATGCGTTACCGCGATGATTTTGGTGCGAGGGGTAATCAGCTTTTCCAGTTCTTCAAGGATCAGTTCGCCATTGGCATTGATGGGGGCAACCCGGAGTTTTAATCCCAAATTCTCGGCCTGCAACTGCCATGGAACGATGTTGGAGTGATGCTCCATGGCAGTGATCAGTATCTCATCTCCCGGCTGGCAAAAAGCCCGGCAATAAGAGGATGCTACCAGGTTGATCGACTCCGTGGCACCGCGGGTAAAGACGATCTCATTCTCGGATACAGCATGAATGAACCGGCAGACTGTCCGCCGGGCAGCCTCATGCTCGTCGGTGGCAGCCTGACTCAGAAAATGGACTCCCCTGTGCACATTGGCGTTCACGGTGGTGTACATCTCCGTGATCTTATCCATCACGCAACGCGGTTTCTGGGTGGTAGCAGCATTGTCTAAATAAACCAACGGCTTGCCGTACACCGTACGTCCCAGAATCGGGAAGTCGGCCCGTATCTTATTTATATCGAGATCTTTCAAATTAAATACATACATTACAGTTTCCGCAGCGCATCAGCTTGCCACGGAAGCGTTTATCAATGAGATTTGTCAGTCGTTCCTGCAGGCTCTCAATGCGAATCATATCCACCACATCACGAGAAAAGGCTACCATCAGCAAGAGACGGGCTTCCTCCTTGTCGATACCGCGGGCACGCATGTAAAAGAGCGCTTCCTCATCAAGCTGGCCTGTAGTGAGCCCGTGTGAGCACTTCACATCATCGGCATAAATTTCCAGCTGCGGCTTGGAAAACATCTGAGCTGTTTCCGAAGCCAACAGGTTGCGGTTTGTCTGGTAAGCCATGGTCTTTTGTGCATGTTTCTCCACCAGAATCTTTCCACAGAAAACACCGGTTGCACGGTCGTTCAACACAGTTTTAAACAGTTCATTGCTCATACAATTGGGTCTGGCATGATCAAGGAAAGCAAAGTTGTCGATATGCTGATCCTTATCACAAATGGCCAATCCTCCCGCATGTGCTTCTGCATGTTCGCCAAGCAGACGGAAACGATAGTTGTTGCGTGTATATCCGTTGTGCAGGGTGATGCAGCTCGTTTGCACGTTGGAATGATCTTTCTGCTCACTGAAGAAGTTGTTCAGCCGGGTAACTTTCTCCGAGTTCTCCTCGAGTTCGTATACATCTACCTGGGCAGACACATCGGCAAAAACCTCCGTCACCTGGGTCACCACGAAATGCACATTATCTACGGTATGATCACACATCAACAGTTTCACCCGGGCATTTTCTTCTGCAATAATCAGGATCCTCCGGTTCACACTCAGATCAACGCCACCACGCAGAATGTTGATCAGCTGCAATGGCTTCTCCAAAGCCACATTTTTGGGCACATAGATTACAAAGCCATCCTGGGCAAACATCGTATTGTATGCCACCACCCCGTTATCGGAATAATCGGCAATTTGCGCATAGTGCGCCGCAAACTTATCGGGGTATTTTTCAGAAAAAAGCTGTAAACTGCCTGCAAAAACACCTTCCGGCAATTTTTCAGACGGCTGAAAGCGGTCGTAATACCGGTCGTTTATTAAAAAATAAAGGTACGTGGAGAGATTAGGCACATCGCATTTGAAGGCATCGTACGGATTTACCGGGATGGGAATATTCCGCAAATTCAACCCCAGGTCGGCGTCAAATGTCCGCACAATGTTGGAGTGCTTATAATCTTCCTGTTTTGAAGACGGGAAACCGATCTGCCTGAACGTTTCAAAAGCGGAATCGCGATGCAGGTTCATTCCCTTCACAGAATGAGCATCCAACTCTTTCCGAAACTGTGTAAACAGATCTATATATTGTTGTTCTATCATTTTTTTGAAATTGCAGATGATGAATTATGGATTGATCAGCCAGTCATAACCTCTTTTCTCTAGTTCAAGAGCCAGATCAGGACCACCCGATTGCACAATTTTTCCCGCGTAGAGTACATGCACATAGTCGGGTTTAATATATTCAAGCAACCGCTGATAGTGAGTAATGACAATGGTGGCATTCTCTTTGGCCTGAAGTTTGTTCACGCCAGCAGCCACTACCCTGAGAGCATCGATATCGAGGCCCGAGTCGGTCTCGTCGAGAATAGCCAGCTGCGGATTCAGCATAGCCATCTGGAATATTTCGTTTTTCTTCTTCTCGCCGCCTGAGAAGCCTTCGTTTACCGAACGGCTCACCAACTGGCTGTCCATCCCCAAAAGCTCCCTCTTATCGCGCATCAGCTTCAGAAAATCGGTGGCAGAAATGGGGTCTTCCCCTCTGTACTTGCGTTGTTCGTTCACGGCGGCACGCATGAAGTTGACCATGCTCACGCCGGGGATCTCCACCGGGTACTGAAAACTGAGGAAAAGTCCCTCGCGGGCCCGGTCTTCGGGCTCCATCTCCAGCAGATCTTTCCCTCTGAAGAGGATGTTGCCGCGGGTTACTTCAAACTTGGGATTTCCCGCCAGCACCGAAGCTAGAGTACTTTTCCCCGAGCCATTAGGGCCCATCACCGCATGCACTTCACCTTCGTTTACCTCCAGGTTTACACCTTTCAGGATCTCTTTTTCTTCTACGATTGCGTGCAGGTTCTTTATTTTTAATATACTTGTCATGTTGATTTGTTGAATATTATGATCGCGGCTATCTTGTCTACTCCGCTTGAATGAATTTATTTTTTGCGTGATTGAATCGTTTAATGGCAGAACTCTCGCCCCTGAATAACAACCACTGTTGTGGATTTGTTCTATCTATTGGATTTCACTCCTTTTTCATCTTCAGAGATGATCTCTTCTGCTTCTTTGATTTTTTTGAATAGGTCCGAGGCAAAAACGAAGTCGTTCAGCTTTTCGTTCTCCGTATCCATCACTTCTGCCCTGGTGCCTTCCCACTCTTTAATTCCTTCGTTGATAAAAATGACTTTATCACCGATATTGATCACCGAGTTCATATCGTGCGACACTACCACCGTGGTCATTCCGAAGTCGGTAGTAATATCATATATCAACTCGTCGATAAGCTGTGCCGTTTTCGGATCGAGTCCCGAGTTGGGTTCATCGCAGAAGAGATATTTCGGGTTCAGGGCAATGGCTCTCGCGATAGCCACCCGTTTTTTCATTCCCCCACTGATTTCTGAAGGATAGAGGGCGGCAGATTCCGAAAGGTTTACCCGTTCCAGGCAGAACTCAGCGCGTTTGCGTCGTTCCCGTTTATTTTTACGGGAAAACATCTCAAGGGGAAACATCACATTCTCAAGCACTGTGCGTGAGTCGAAAAGCGCTGCACCCTGAAAGAGCATCCCGATGTCGCGTCTCAGGCGGCGGACCTCTCTCGACTTCATGCCGGTGAATCTGCGGCTGTCGTACCATATTTCGCCCGAAGTGGGCGAAATTAAGCCGACAAGGCACTTCAACAGAATGGTTTTACCCGATCCGCTCTTGCCGATAATCATGTTTACCACCCCTTTGTTGAAGGAGGTACTTATGTTGTTGAGTACGATCTTACCGTCGAACTCCTTTGTCAGATTTTTTATTTCTATCATACAGGAATGTATTTACCCCAACGCCAACTGCGTAAACAGCAAGTCGGTAACGAGAATCAATACACTGTTTATCACCACGGAATTAGTACTGGCCTGCCCCACCTCCAGTGCGCCTCCCTTTGCCGTATAGCCGAAGTAAGCCGCTACCGATGCAATGATAAAACCGAATAACATCGATTTAAAGATGGAGTACCAGACAAATGACTCTCTGAAGAAAGCCTGAATACCGTAAATGTAGGTCTCTATTGAAGGGGTCCCCAACACCATGCAGATGATGTATCCGCCATAAAGCCCCATGAACATACTGAAAATCACCAATACCGGCATGAATGCTACAAAAGAGGCGATCTTGGGCAAGATAAGATAATTGGCAGAGTTTACACCCATGATGTCGAGCGCGTCGATCTGCTCGGTGATGCGCATAGTTCCTATTTCGGAAGCCACATTGGATCCTACTTTCCCGGAAAGGATAAGACACATGATGGTGGAGGAGAACTCCAGCAAAATGATTTCGCGCGACACCACCCCCACCGTAAACCGCGGCAGCATCGGCGAATCGATATTCAATGCTATCTGAAGTACAATTACAGCTCCGATAAAAAAAGAGATGATGATGACAATCCAGATTGAATTTACACCCAATGCATAAACCCCTTTCATGAATTCTTTCATAAACTCCCTCATTCTATCCGGGACCGAAAGCACTTTCTTCATCAGCAAAGCGTACTCACCTACACTTTCTAAAGAACGGATAAGATTCATGTGGTTTGCTCGTTCAAAAAAATTTATGCAAAGATAATTTTTTATTTCGATTCCGGCTAAAAACAACAAGGTTACTGTTTTAAAATTGTAATTTTGCCGCATGTTTGAATTCTTCGATAAGGAACTCGGCAAAATTCTCGTGACCCCTCATAAAAGGGCGAAACGAGTGATCGCAAGGCGAAAAAGCGACCATATTCAGTTGACTGTGCCCTACAGGTTTACCATGAGGCAAGTCAGTTCTCTGCTGCAGGAGATGAAGCCGCAGATATCAAGACTAAAACCGTTGTCCAGGCCGATCTTTGCCGAGGGGGATAAAATTTCTTCCTTCACATTCGACGCACAGATAGTCCGGACTGCATATGTAGAAAAGCCGGCACTATCGTTAAAGGAAAGGAATCTGCATATCTACATGCCGCAAAGGAGCGACCTGTCGCTGCCAGCTAATCAGCAGTTCATCAAAGAAGCAATCATTGGGGTTTTGCGGATTGAGGCCAAACGAATTTTGCCTGTAAAAGCGGACTCCTTTGCCCGGAAGCATGGTCTCAGCTACCACGACATAAAAATTAACAGTAGCAAAGGGCGCTGGGGAAGTTGTTCTGCGCAGAAAGATATCAACTTTTCACTCTTTCTGATGCTGTTGCCCGAGAAGCTGATCGATTACGTAGTATTACACGAACTTACTCACACGGTGGAGATGAATCACGGTGAAAGATTCTGGGTGCTGCTTGACCGGTTTTGTGACGGTCAGGCCCGTAAACTGAGCAGGAAAGTGAAAAAATTCAAACCGGACTGGTACGATTTCCTGGTACAGGATTAGGCTGCTGTGGGTGCTCAAAGATCCTTTAGAAGCAGATCGCTGTTATTCTCATACATGCACAGGCGGGTGTTGACCAGCACGTTCCAGTGTTCGTGAAACTCGCCCTCCATATCGATCATAAAATCCTCCGACCCCTTTTCGTCCAGCTTGGCCATCAGATAGTTCACGGAGATCAGGTTAATATCTACCGCCGGTTGAAAAGCCATAACCAGCTCATCTTCGGGAGAAGGGGTAGCAGAGATCACATTTATCTCCATCAATTCATCCAGGATGTCGTGTGTCAGCCGCGACGGCACCTTGCACTTTTCGGAGATCTGATCGGCAGTATAGGGAGGCAATTCTTCGGCAAAGCGGCGAATAATCACCGAAGCGATCATCAGCGTAAAAAAATCCCTGTACCTCCTGCTGATATTTCGCGTCTCTTTTTCAAATGAAAACTTACGCACATTCTGTGCGGCATAGGAGACCTCGGCACCAATAAGGGTAATAAACCAGGACAACTGTATCCACAAAAGCATCAGCGGAATGGCCGCAAAAGTACCGTAGATGGCATTGTAGCGTGTAATCCACAACTGTCCGCTCAGGTAAAGCATCTGAAAAAATTGAAAAGCTACCCCCGCAAGAATGCCTGCCAGCAGAGCATTCTGGAATTTCACTTTAACATTGGGTAGATACTTATATACGGCAGTAAATATCAGGATCATTACCACGAAAGGAATAATATTCAGAAGCCGGGGAATAAACGGATACAGAATATAGATTATTTTGAGTGTGTTATTTTGCGGGTAACTGATAATATTCAGCGCGTTGACGAGAATAAAAAACAGAGGAATGAAAAGCACCATAGCCGAATAATCCGTGACTTTCCGTCCGATACTCCTGCCTTTGCTTACCTGCCAGATCTTGTTCAGGTTGCTCTCGATATCATTAAAGAGAAGCAGGATGGTATAGAGAAACAGCAAGATACCCACACCCGCAAAAACACCCCCTCCTTTGGCTTCCTCCAGCGAATTTTTAATTAACTGAAACAACAAATTCAAAAACTCGCGCGTCCTTCCTTCCGCCGTAGCTTCCTCCTGAAACTGTATCCGATCAGCCCCAACATCAGAGGGGGCCACACGGCCGCTATTTATGGAGTTCAACGCCTCTATGCCAATGACTGCCGTATCGGGCAGCGTAACTGTTTGCGCAACAATCTCGATAGTGTCTGTTTTCTCACCAGTCATCAGGTTAAAGATGCTGCTCTCCATAATATTTTCAATCCCAAAACCACGAGCAATAGCGAAGATGACAGCCAGCAACGGAACAATGGAGAGAAGGGTGCGGTAGGTAAGCGAACGGGAACTGGCGGCAATATTCAGCTCCTGCACATTCCGCACAGTGAGCATGACAATCTTGATAGCGTTATAGAGGATATTCTTTTTGTTGGACAGCGTCTCCGGATTGGAACGCCAGATATCGTAAGATAAAAATCTGATTATCTCTTTCACTTTGATCCTCAGCCGATCGAGCCTGCCGGGTTCTTCCTCTTCATCGCGGTACCTGTTTTTACCGTTCTTCTCCATAACTATTCTGGTAATGAAAAAAGCAGCAGGCCTGTAAGCCGGGTTCTGTCTCCCGAACATTTCGGGACGTTTGTCATTTATCTGCGGAGAGATGTCACCATCCACCTTTAGCGGCCTACCCCCCGGCATCGGGCGAGCAACCCTACCTATCCGGTATACATGGCCTTGCAACCCATAATGCGTACGGCACACCGTGTTGCCACGGCACCCGGTGGGCTCTTACCCCGCCTTTTCACCCTTACCCCTTGCGGGGCGGTTGTTTTCTGTTACGCTCATCTGCCCTCACGAACAGCTTCCCGTTAGGAAGTATGGTGCCCTATGTTGCCCGGACTTTCCTCCCCCCCTTCGGAGAGCGACAAACCGGCCTGCTGCAGCTACAAAATTAATACTAAATTAGCGAATTCACTCATTTCTTGCGTTTTTTTACATTCCCGGCAGCCGTGAGAATGTATTCTTCGCGATCCTACTATATGCTATATTGTGAAAATTTGTGCATAAAGGATTCGTAGTATGTCTTTGACACCGGAATGTCGGGAGTGTTGTCTACATCAAGCTCCAGCACGATGCCGCTTTTCTCCTTCTTCAGTATCTTCACCTTGTCAATATTTACGATGTAAGAGCGATGACAGCGGATCAGCGGGGTATCTTTTGCAAGGTTTTCTTCCATCCACTTGAGCGAATTTCGTATCAGGTAATGCGACATGTTTGATTTGTTCAGGTAGTATATGGTTGCATAGTTGTCTGCGGACTCTATATAGAGTAGATTGTCCAGCATAATCGAGATCTTCAGGTCGCCCTTCTCATCGGGAAAAGCCACCAACGACCTGGAGTGGATATCGGTCGACTTTCCCTGTTCAATGCTCTCCAGCAGTGCGCTCTTCTCCTTCCACGAAAAATAGAGCCAGGTGATGGAATAGGGTAAGAGAAGTACCAAAGCCGTATTGATAAGGCTTTGACGGAATATCTCCGAAATGTCTCTCACAATCCCGTCTTTGGGAAAGAATTTTGCGAAGAGGGTGTAAAAGACAGCCATTGCTACTATTTCGCATACAATCCATGTCCCATACTGCCAATATAAAACGTCTCTTTTTTTTGAAAAGACCGTAAGGATAATTCGACTGATTACGACCACCAGCATGCCCGTAAGAATAATCAGGCTGGAAAATGCGAAATACCGGATATCCGAAATGCCGGGGTACCAGTTACGGGAACCGAACGGTTGAAAAAGGTTGATGAATAACAAAGCAAAAAAAGCGGTAAAGAGGATCGTCTTTATGCTGTTTTTCTTTTCAATCAAATATGCAGGAATCTTTCCGTCCATCGTAGAATGAATTTATTGCCCACTCACCACAAAAGTAAATTTTAATTGATGACTTACCAAAAAAATCAAAAAACAACCCACAATTTTCGTCCCTGAATAACAGATTTCACCCCACATAGAATATTCTGCCCCATTTTCACGACAACTTTCCCTTTGATTTGTAAAGAAAGGAAAAAGCCTGTTTTTTTGCCACAAACAAGATTTTTTAATTGAATGGCGACGACAAATTACACAGAGCGGCACATTGTGCTGAACAACAGCTTCAGTCAAAATGCGGATTGTCACCTGGAAGACAGTGCGATCAACATCCGTTACTTCCATTTCAACAGTCTCGCCTGCACCAGAGACCAGGAGAGCTTACAAGGAGACAACCGCATCACCGAGAACCTCTCTTTTGCATATCCTGTGTTTTCGCCTGCTGGAAAACAAAAGCACGATCATGCTATTCTGCTTCTTCATGGTTTAAACGAAAGAAACTGGAATAAATACCTTACCTGGGCTGAGTATTTATGCCTAAACACCAGCAGGCCGGTCATTCTTTTCCCTATTGCCTTTCATATAAACCGATCTCCTGTATCCTGGTCAACCCCCCGGAGTCTGGTAAATCTGTTAAATTTCAGAAGAAATAGATACGTCGGTGATCGATCAATCAGCTTTGCCAATGTGGCACTCAGCGAACGAATCAGCCAGAGCCCGGAACGTTTTTACCTGTCCGGGAGACAAACCTGGGCAGATCTCACAACGCTGTTTCAAGAAATCAGAAGCGGTCGGCATCCGCTCTTCAGAGAGGGATGCCGGATCGATATCTTCGCCTACTCCATCGGGGCGTTCCTTTCGCAAGTGGCGCTGATGGCAAATGAGAAGAATCTCTTTTCCGACTCCCGTCTCTTTATGTTCTGTGGGGGCAGCATCTTCCGTTCCATGTGCGGCATATCCCGTAGCATCATGGACAGGGCTGCTTTCGACCGGTTACAGGATTACTATGTAAATTACTTTGGAAGCGAGTCGGAGAACCGTTGGCGTCGCGACAGCGCCTTCGATGCTTTTTATCGGATGATCGTTCCGGAAAGGCTGCAGGGCGAGCGCGAAGCCTTCTTTGCCTCACTGGGAAAAAGGATAAAAGGAATTGCCCTTGCAAAGGACACGGTAATCCCCTATCATGGCGTGCAGGAAGCGCTGGGAAAGGAAAATACAGATTCAAGCATCCAGCTGCTGGACTTTCCCTTTCCTTACACCCACGAAAATCCGTTTCCCTCTAATATCGCCGACATAACAGCTGTGAACGCAGCCTTTCTCCGTGTCTTCTCCCATGCTGCGAATTTTTTGCAGTAAAATGCTACTTCTTCCTTAATAATTGGTCATCAACAAAAGTATTTCCCTTTTCAATTTTGACAATAATAAGGTTGCAACCGTTTTATGATAGTATTTAAGATTTGTCCTGATTATAATATTTTTATATCTTTGGGATTCAACATCTGAAAAAAACTAAAAATAAATACCAGGTGCAAACATTAACGGGATATAAGGCTCAATTTGAAGAAGTGTATGTCTCTCATTATGCACGAATGAAACGATTTGCACAGCAATATTTAATCCGGGAGGAGGATGCTGAGAATATCGTACAGGATATTTTTTCCGACCTTTGGGAGAAAAAAATGGAATTCTCTTCATGCATAAACCTTCACGGATACTTGTTTATGATCTTGAAAAACAGATGTATCGACTTTCTCCGGCATAAAACCCTTGAACAACATACTTTCGAAGAGATACAGAATGAATATACCCGTAGCCTGAAACTGAAACTCGCCTCTTTGGAAGAGTTGGACAACAGCCTTCTCTCTGATAATAATATCGATGCCGTCATCCAAAAGACAATAGATACACTACCGGAAAAATGCCGGGAAATTTTTGTGATGAATAAAATCGAAGGGAAAAAACAAAGAAAGATCGCAGAAGAACTCAACCTCTCAATTCATACAGTAGAAAGCCAAATGGCTATCGCCTATAAAAAACTAAAAGAGGCATTAAAAGATTATATACCACTCTTCCTCTTCTTTTTCATTTGATTTATTATCAATAAATTTGGTCCTATTAAATTTTATGTTACTATTCCTATTTAACCACTTCCCGACAAGACACAGCTGCTGGAAACTTCTCCTTTACCCGATAGGTTTAATGAAAAAAGTTTTCGCAAAGGAGTAAAACAAGCAGTGCAAGCTTCTGTACTTACTTAACGAAAATACGACTCATTTTCGTTAGCGGTTTTTCACTTCTCATTCGTTTTATTAATAACAAGCATCAAAATGGACGAACAACTCTTGCGTTATTTTTCGGGACAATTAACGGTTAGCGAACGACTTGAATTAATCCTCCGTATTGAAAACGATGAACGGCTAAAGGCCGAGTTCATTCGTTTACAAAATCTGAGTGCGGTTTCACAACTCTCACCTCATCCCACAGACCAAAGTGAAGGGAACACACATTTTAAAACATTTATCTCTCAAGTAAAACAGAAGTCCCAAAGAAAACTCTTTGTCAATATTGGAAAATATGCAGCAATAGCGCTTATACTTGTCGCTTCAACCATCTGGGCTACACTTCGGCTCGCGGACAATGCTGCACCTACCATGAATACGTTATTCGTACCTGCGGGACAACGGGCACAAATCACACTACAAGACGGCACACAGGTTTGGTTGAACGCACAATCGACACTGACATACCCGTCTCATTTTTCCAGGAAAAACCGCGAAGTAAAGATAACCGGAGAAGCTTTTTTCGACGTGGCAAAAGATAGAAAAAAGCCATTTATCGTTTCCACGCAAAACGTTCATGTGAAGGTGCTGGGGACGCAATTCAACGTGTATAGTTATCCCGGTGCAGGATATATTCAAACAGATCTGGTAGAAGGCTCTGTGAAGGTTTATCAAACGGACAATGAGAATAACAGCACCGTTCTAAAACCAAATGAACAAGTGGTGGTCAGAGGAAGCAGCATGATTGTCAGCAACATTAACAACCCCGAGCATTTACTCTGGAAGAATGGAATTTACTCTTTTAACAACGAACGGCTAATCGATATCATTACCAAGCTGGAACTCTATTACGATATCACGATAGAGGTCAAAGACCCGGAAACATTTAACGTGCGTTATACCGGAAAATTCCGGCAACGCGACGGTATTGATGAGATTTTGCATATTTTGCAAAAAATCCAACCCTTCAAGATCCTGAAAGACAGAGAAAAAAATATAATTATTCTATCAACTTAAATTTATCCACCTTTAAAGCTGAATGCCTATGTAACACCCCCTAAAGAAAGACAATGAAAAAGCGACAGGTGCGCCAACACCTGCCGCCGGATTAAGCAAACACAGTAGTAACTTATCTAAGTATTCACTTAAAAACACATGCAAATATATGAAAATAAACACTTCACCCCATCACTCAGAGATAAAAAAGAGTGATCTAAAAGATTTGTTAAAAATCATGAAAATCAGCCTGCTATTACTTTTTGTCTTTGTTCTTCAACTGTCGGCAGTGAACTCCCACGCACAGGATGCCATCATCAAGTTGAGATCGAACCGCATCACGATGGGTGAGCTCATCCGGGAAATTGAACGTCAGACCGAGTATCTCGTGGTATACAGCAACCGGGAGGTGGACACGCGTAAGGAAGTGAACCTCCGGGCAAAAAGCAACAAGGTGTCGGAATTGCTCAAGGAAGCACTGGCAAATACCGCCATCGGTCATGACTTTGAGAACAACTACATCGTGCTGTCAGCCAAGATCAACCGCAATGCCTCTGCAATTGCACAAATGATCCAATCAGCACAGCAGGATGGGAAAACAGTTACGGGAACGGTAAGAGATGAGAATGGAGAACCGATTATCGGGGCAACCATTGTGCTCAAGGGAACAGATATTGGGGTTGTTAGCGACACCAATGGTCGATACTCGATTAACGTTCTTAACAGGGATGCTGTTTTAGTGTTTTCTTACATTGGTTTTCTTACAAAAGAGATTCCCGTTGGGGATCAGCGAGAAATCAACGTTACTTTTTCTGAAGATCTCATTGGTCTTGAAGAGGTTGTTGTAATTGGCTATGGCAGCATAAGAACAGCAGATGTAACCAGTGCAGTTGTCTCGGTCAAACCCGATAATTTCACGCAGGGTAGTGTGAGAGATATTGGTCAATTGATTCAAGGGAAAGTGGCCGGACTAATCATCAATACGACAAGTGGAGACCCATCGGGTAATTCATCTATCCGACTGAGAGGGAATACCACCCTGAATGGAACCAGTACCAATCCATTAATTTTGATCGATGGTATACCTGGCGATTTTAATACGGTTTCACCGGAAGATATCGAATCGGTGGATGTATTGAAAGATGGATCGGCAGCAGCTATCTATGGTACACGCGGAACCAATGGGGTAATTATTATTACAACCAAAAGAGCCAATACTGACATACGAGGTCGTGTGGATTATTCGGGATATCTCAGTACCCAAGCGATCCGAAAGAAAACAGAGATGCTTGATGCGGACGATTATCACCGTCTTATCTCAGAAGGAGTTATTGGAACATCACACGATTTCGGCGGAAACACCAATTGGTTTGAGGAAGTAACAAGAACACCGCTAATTCAGAATCATGATTTAAGTATCAGAGGCGGAAACCAGAAAACGAATTATTTAGCCTCCATTAATTATAATAACTCGGAAGGTATTTTCCAGGAATCGTTTCGTGAAAGATTTAGCGTTCGTAGTGATATGAATCACACTATGTTCGATGGAAAGTTGTTGTTAAATCTTGGTATTGTGTCGCGTAATGACAATTCCAGTTCTTTCAGTAACGATATATTCAAGCATATAAATCATTCCCATCCGACCGTGCCGGTTAAAGATGCTGATGGGGAGTGGTACGAAGTAACAATACAAGGAGTTGAGAATCCTGTTTCCCGGATAAAGGAACAAGATAATGAAAGTCATTCTCAATTCACGCGCATCAATGGTAGCGTTACACTAAAACCGATGGAAGGATTGAATCTGCAAGCACATGTTTCTTATTCTAAATACAATGCGCAAGGTGGATCTTATGAAACCAGTAAACATATGTCAACTATTCGGGACGGTCGTAATGGTGTGGCACACCTTAATGCCAACCAAAGTATTGATAGATTGGTGAATTTAACGGCTGAATACAAGAAAAGTATAAAAGATCATATCTTCACTCTATTGGCAGGGTATAGTTATGAGGATACTGATTCGAGAAATCAATCCATGAATAATTCCGATTTCGCTACAGATATTTTTGGTCAGTTTAATATTGGCCTGGGTGAAGCAGGGAAAAAAGGGACTACCTTCTGGGGGATGAGCAGCGGCAGAAGCCAAACGAACCTGATTGGTCTTTTTGGTCGTTTGAATTACAATTACAAGAATCGTTACCTGTTGATGGCCAGTGTACGGCGTGAAGGCGCCAGTCAACTGTATGGTGCAAAAAATCCCTGGGGAACATTCCCGGCTGTTTCTGTTGGTTGGCGTTTGAAGGAAGAATCATTCCTGAAAGATGTTTCTTTTATCAATGATTTGAAGCTGCGTGCAGGTTATGGTGTGACCGGAACCCAGCCCAACAGCTCGTTCCTGGGAGTGTCGACGCTTCAATACAGTGGTGCCGTTTTCACCAACGGACAGTGGATACAAACACTTGTTCCGGGACGTAATCCCAACCCCCACTTGAGGTGGGAAGAGAAACACGAAACGAATGTCGGTCTTGATTTTGCCTTCCTGAGAGGTCGCTTGTCGGGAAGTGTTGACTATTATGTTCGTGTGATTGATGGACTCTTGTACGATTATACCGTGCCTGTGCCACCGAACTTGGTGAATACCACCCGTGCCAATGTGGGTGAAATGAAAAATGAAGGTGTTGAGGTATTACTGAGAGCAATTCCTGTTAGAACAAAAGATTTTGAATGGAATACCGATATGAATTTCTCTACGAATAAGAATGAATTGGTTACACTTTCCAACGATTTGTATGAACCTCAAAACTCTTATATTACGTCTGGTGATGCACAGATCCCTATCTATGGTCCTACCCATCGGTTGGATATAGGAGGCGCGATCGGTAACTTCTGGGGCTACAAAGTAATCGATGTTGATAATGATGGTAAATGGATTTATGAAAACCCAGAAACAGGAGAAGCTGTTGCTTATGATGATTTTGCCAAAGTGGATGAGAACAAGATGATTATCGGTAACGGACTTCCCAAGTATTATTTAAGTTGGAACAACTCCATTCGCTATAAGAATTTTGATTTTGCAGTAAACATGCGTGGCGCTTTCGGATACGAGATCTTGAACTTCGAACGGATGTATTACGAAAACACCAAAACACATCAGTTGTATAACCGATTGAAAACAGCTTATGAACCAATATTTGGCAAAGCGGTGTTGAACAATGAGTTGGATCTTGAGTATAACTCCTATTACATAGAGAAGGGCGACCACTGGAAAATCGACAACATTACGTTGGGGTACACTTTCAATACCAAGAATTGGAAATACATCGACCGACTCAGAATTTATGCTTCATCGTTGAATACTTTTGTGTTTACCAATTACAAAGGAACCGACCCCGAAGTAAGTGCAAGCGGCCTCGCTCCCGGTAATGACCTTCCGAATAAATATCCGACGGTAAGAACGTTTACGTTTGGTCTTAATGTTAGTTTTTAAATTTTAATACGAAAAGATTATGAAATTATATAAATCTAAAAATTGGCTGATAATCTTGTTGATCGCTGTGTTAAGTGGCGGATGTACAGAATTGTATAATACAAGTTATAGTGAAATCATTGCGGATCAGTTTGAACCGACCGAAAAAGATATTCCTGCTCTTATCGGTTCCGCTTATACACAATTGCGTGCTTCGATGCTCGATTTTGATGGTATTTGGCGCTATCAGGAGATTACTGCTGATCAGATTGTTCTACCTGCTCGGCCCAATGGATGGGTGGATGGTGGGCTCTATCGTCGTGCACACGAACACTCCTGGACTGCCACCGAAAATTGGATTCGTGGCCTTTGGACCCGCTTCTATCAGGGAATTACCAATTGTAACCGCTTGATTTTTCAACTGGAATCCGGATTTTTACCTGTAAAGGATCAGGATCTGTACGAATCGATGATTGCAGAATTACGTGTAACGCGTGCTTGTTATTATTATTTTTTGTGTGATCATTTTGGTGCTGTTCCTATTTCTACCAAGTTTGATGTGCCGGATGGATTCCTACCAGAACAATCAACCCGACAACAGGTCTACGATTTTATTTTGACTGAAATAACCGAATCTCTTCCTTTATTGTCTGAAGAACGGAATCAAAGTACCTATGCACGCTTTAATGTATGGGCAGCCCGTACCCTAATGGCGAAAATGTATCTGAACGCGGAAGTCTACACAGGCGTTGCGGAATGGGAAAAATGTATTCAACAATGTGATTTAATTATCAACTCAGGTGCTGGCTATCAACTGGAAGTGAATCAGAAAAATGTATTTGTGACCGAAAACGAAAACTCGGCCGAGATCATTCTTGGGTTGGCTGTAGACCCCAAATACACCACATCGTGGAACGCGTTCGATCATCATATGCAAACATTACCAGCAGGGTTGCAATACAAATACAAATTGTCCATGGAACCTTGGGGTGGTATTTGTGCTATTCCACAGTTTATCGATACATTCGATCCGGACGATAGCCGATACACTGACAACTTTATCTATGGTCCACAATATACAAGTGATGGAGAGCCTATATTAATCGCAATTGGAAGTGCGGAATATGTTGGCAAACCGATGGATTTTGTGAATGAGGTGAATAGTATTGCCCACTCGGAACAACACCAAGGTATTCGGTTTGAAAAGTATGAAATCGGAATTGGTTCGTCCAATTGTTTGGAAAATGACTTTGTTCTTTTCCGCTATGCCGATGTTTTGATGATGAAAGCCGAATGTCTGCTGCGTACAGGCAAAGCTGATGAAGCGGCCACGATTGTAACCGAAGTACGTCAAAGAGCTTTCAAATCGGCTCCAGAGAAGGCCGTCGTAACAGGTGCTGACCTATTGAAAGGTAGTGTGTATGATTATGGTGTCAGAGACAACCGGGAAACCCCTGCAAATACGTATGAGGGTGGTGCCGATATCATGTACGGTCGCTTTCTGGATGAATTGGGTTGGGAGTTTAACCAAGAGGGGCGTCGCCGGCAGGATATGATTCGTTTTGGTGTTTATACCCAAAAATCTTGGTTCTCACATACACCAAATGGCGATTATCGTGTATTATTCCCTATCCCGCAGAGGGAAATGGATGCGAATGCCAATTTGAAACAGAATCCGGGTTATTAAAACAAACACACACAGATGTCTGTTGTTAGGCATCTGTGTGTGTGTTTAATAATCATGAAGTGGTGAATTATAGCCAAAAGAAGGTAGAAGTACAATTTAAATAGATAAGAATAATGTATAAGATCAAATGTTGCAGACCTGTTTGGGGTCTCTTGTTGCTTATGGCGGTGCTCCCATTTATGAAAGGGATGTCTCAGAATCGACCGGTAGTGCAAACCAAGTTTACGGCAGACCCGGCTCCCATGGTTCATGACGGGACGGTATATCTGTATACCAGCCACGATGAAGATGACGCTCCGGAGGGGATGGGGCGCTTTTTGATGAAGGAGTGGTTATTGTATACGAGTACCGATATGGTCAATTGGACTGATCATGGTGCGGTAGCCTCCTTGAAGGATTTCAAATGGCTAAACAAAGAGAATGGGGCTTGGGCACCTCATTGTGTTGAACGCAACGGGAAGTTCTACCTTTATTGCCCACTACATGGCAATGGGATTGGTGTATTAGTAGCCGACTCTCCTTTCGGGCCTTTTATCGATCCGATCGGCAAACCCTTGGTGTGGCAAAAAGAGCATTGGTATGATATCGACCCGAATATATGGATTGATGATGATGGACAGGCATATCTGTATTGGGGAAATCCCACCCTATACTATGTAAAGCTCAACGAAGATATGATCTCTACCTCGGGGGAGATTGTAGAAGACAAAACATTCCCCAAACGAGAAGATCGTGAATCGCCTTACCATTATCAGGAGGGTCCTTGGGTGTTCAAACGTAACGACTATTATTACATCACCTATGCCAGCACTTGTTGCCCCGAAGGGATAGGCTATGCTATGGGTAAAACACCGGTTGGTCCCTGGGAATTCAAAGGATATATTATGAAACCCGACCGTAGATCATCGGGCAATCATCCCGGCGTAATTCAGTATAAAGATAAATGGTATGTGTTCGGTTTCAATTTCCTGTTGAACTTTCGGCAGACCGATAAACATCACGAACGACGCTCTGTCTGTGTGGCTGAAATCACCTTTAACCCCGACGGTACTATCCAAGAACTGCCTTGGTGGGAAGAGGGAACACCCGTCAATCCGGTAGGAACACTAAATCCATACAAACGCACCGAGGCGGAAACTATTGCTTGGTGCGAAGGGCTGAAAACCAAATCGAACGCTTCGGGTGGAATCTATGTTACCGCAGTTCATATCAACGACTATATCCGGGTGCGGGAGGTCGATTTCAAAAAAGGAGCGAAAAGCTTCGAAGTGAGTGCTGCTTCTGTTTCAGGTGGGAAAATCGAAATAAGGTTGGGTAATGTCGACGGCCAATTGTTGGGTGTTTGCGATATCCATTCTACCGGTGGCGCCGAGACCTGGAAAACCTTTACTACAAATGTAAAAAAGGTGAAAGGCGTACACGATCTTTATTTTGTATTCAAAGGCGGCGAAGGTGAATTATTCAACCTGGATTACTGGAAGTTTAACTAATAATTATATCAGTAATTAAATGAAGATAAAAATTTCCTCTTTCGTGATTTCCCTATTTCTGCTTGTTTCTTGTGAAACAGGGAAAGAAATAGAGAGAAAACCCGAATCGTTTCCTTTAAGTAACGTCCATTTATTAGATGGCCCATTTAAACACGCTTGCGATTTGAACGTCGAAGTGTTGTTGCAATACGACGTTGACCGCTTGCTTGCTCCATTTTTCAAAGAAGCAGGATTAAAACCGAAAGCTGAAAGTTTTCCTAACTGGATCGATCTTGATGGGCACGTTGGCGGACACTATCTAAGTGCGATGGCTATCCATTATGCCGCCACCGGAGACAAGGAATGTAAGGAGCGTATGGAATATATGCTTGCCGAACTTAAGCAATGCCAAGATGCACATGGCAACGGTTATCTCGGAGGACAACCCGGCGCATTGGAAAAGATTTATAACCGGATAAAAGCAGGTAATGGCAAAGCGGCGGCCGACGCATGGGCGCCTTGGTACAATCTGCATAAAATGTATGCCGGATTGCGCGATGCCTGGATATACGGAGAGAACAAGCAAGCTCGAGACATGTTTCTTGACTTATGCGATTGGGGGCTTACCATCATATCTCCTTTGGACGACGAACAGATGGAACTGATGCTCGATTCCGAATTTGGTGGCATGAACGAAGTCTATGCGGATGCGTATAAAATAAGTGGTCATGAGAAATATCTTGAAGCGGCTAAACGTTTCTCGCATCGGGTATTGCTCAACAGTATGGCAAAAGGAATTGATAATTTGGATAATAAACACGCCAACACACAAGTGCCGAAAGCAGTTGGGTATCAACGTGTCGCTGAATTATCGGGTGATTCGACTTTTACAAAAGCAGCTACTTTCTTTTGGGAAACGGTAGTGAATAACCGCTCCTTAGCTTTTGGAGGTAACAGTCGCCGCGAGCATTTTCCTACAACCGACGCCTGTCGCGAATATACCGAAGAGCGTCAGGGGCCGGAATCGTGCAACACCTATAATATGTTACGATTGACCGATGGTTTGTTCCGCATGGATCCGCAGGCGAAATATGCCGACTATTATGAACGAGCCATGTACAATCATATTCTTTCCACCCAACACCCTGAGCATGGTGGTTATGTCTATTTCACTTCCGCACGTCCACGTCATTACCGGGTGTATTCCGCTCCTAACCAGGCCATGTGGTGCTGTGTAGGAACCGGGATGGAAAACCATGGCAAATACGGAGAGTTTATCTATAGTCATGCGGGGGAGGATTTATTCGTAAACCTCTTTGTCGCATCCGAACTGGATTGGAAAGAAAAAGGTCTGAAGCTTAAACAAGAAACGGCTTTTCCTTATGAGGAAAAGTCCTTGTTGACATTTACGCTTGATCAGCCGAAGGAATTTGCACTATTGATTCGTTACCCTGTTTGGGCAACCGATTTGAGTGTGAAAATCAACGGTTCTCTCCATCGTGTGAAAGCTACCCCCTCTTCTTATGTTGAAATAAATCGTAAGTGGAAAGACGGAGATGTGATAGAACTGTCGTTCCCTATGAAGACAACAGTAGAAGAAATGCCTAATGTGTCCGATTATCTGGCTATTTTCAGAGGTCCTATCTTATTAGGAGCGAAAGCAGGAGATCATGATCTACACGGTTTGATTTGCGACGACGGTCGTTGGGCACATATTGCCTCCGGTTCGTTGTTGCCTATTACGCAAGCTCCGCATATTGTAGGCGAGCGTAACGAAATTATCGAAAAGCTTGAAAACATGCAGACCATCGATGGAAAACCGCTTCATTTTACTTGTCCCGGTTTGTTCCAATTTGCTGAGGAAGAGATTGTTTTGGAACCCTTTTATGGCATTCACGACAATCGATATATCATCTACTGGCCCTCTATGACACAAGAAAGATATTCGGCTGTAAAAGAGGAACGCGAACTGGCGGAAAAAGAACGAATGAGACTTGACCTGCGAACCGTAGATCAGGTAAAACCGGGAGAGCAACAGCCTGAAACGGATCATTTAATGCAAGCTGAAAGATCGAGAACCAATTATTTTCGGGATGAAAGTTTTCGGGATGCTGTTGATAGTGGTTACTTTAGTTACGATTTATTAACCGGTGGAGAAACCAATTTGTTGCTCCGTGTACGTTACTGGGGCAATGAAGAAGGAAAACGTGCCTGTGATATTTTCATTATCGATGCTTGATTTTGACGGTATATGGCGTTATCAGGAGATTACCGCCGATCAAGTAGTAATCCCCGCCCGACCCAATGGATGGGTAGACGGTGGTTTGTACAGACGTGCACACGAGCACACCTGGACCGAAACAGAGACGTGGAATCGGGGTTTGTGGACGCGTATTTTTCAAGGAGTAACGAATTGTAATCGATTGATATATCAAATCGAATCGGGTTTTTTACCCATCAGCGATCAGGTTGTTTATGACGGTATCATCGCTGAATTACGGGCAACGCGTGCCTGTTATTATTACTTTTTGATCGACCTTTGGGGAAATGTCCCGATCGAAACAAAATTCGATCTCCCTGAGGGTTACTTACCTGAACAATCCACCAGAAAAGAGGTATTTGACTTCATTGTAAAAGAACTAACTGAGAGCATGCCCCTTTTATCAAAAGAACGCGGCCAGAGTACTTATGCGCGTTTCAACGAATGGGCGGCACGAACGTTATTGGCAAAAATGTATTTGAATGCCGAAGTTTATACAGGCACGCCCGAATGGGAAAAATGCATTCAGCAATGTGATTTGATTATGAACTCGAATGTTGGATACGGCTTAGAGTCCAGGCAAAAAAATGTGTTTGTGACTGAAAACCAGAACTCCATTGAGATAATTCTGGGATTAGCCATTGACGCAAATTATACTACCAGCTGGAACGCATTCGATCACCACATGCAAACTTTGCCGGCAGGGTTACAGTACAAATACAATATCACGCAGGAGCCCTGGGGAGGTATGTGTGCTATTCCGCAATTCATCGACTCGTTTGATCCGGACGATAGCCGGTATCACGACAACTTTATCAAAGGGCCGCAATATACCATCGGGGGTGAACCGATCTATATTACCATTGGTAGTGCAGAGTATATTGGCAAACAGATGGATTTTGTGAACGAAATAAATAGTATCGCGCAGTCTGAACAACATCAGGGTGTCCGTTTTGAAAAATATGAGATTGGCCTTGGCTCATCCAATATTTTGGATAACGATTTTGTTTTATTCCGCTATGCTGATGTGTTGATGATGAAAGCAGAATGTCTCCTGCGGACAGGCAAAGCGGATGACGCAGCCGCGCTCGTGACACAAGTTCGCTCCAGGGCATTCACCGGGGCACCTGCGAAAGCAACCGTTACAGGAGCTGAACTCCTTGCCGGCAGTGTTTATGACTATGGTATAAGAGACAACAGGGAAACCCCTGCAAATACGTATGAGGGTGGTGCCGATATCATGTACGGTCGCTTTCTGGATGAATTGGGTTGGGAGTTTAACCAAGAGGGGCGTCGCCGGCAGGATATGATTCGTTTTGGTGCTTATACCACAAAATCATGGTTCTCTCACCCGGCGAGCGAAGCATATAGAACGCTTTTCCCGATACCCAAAAGAGAACTTGAAGCCAATGGTAATCTAAATCAAAACCCAGGTTATTGAGATGCGAGGGAAAGCTGGGTTGAATAATCTTTTTTAAAAGTGTATATTTGCTGTCCGGATACATGATGATTCAAACAAACATTGGTTTGCCAATTGATCCAAATGTAATCCGGACAGTATTATCTTAATTCATGATTTAGCCTAAACAATAAAATAAACAACATGAAGATGAAATTTCTAAATCTTAAAACAAACCTCCTGCTTGCATTTGTCTTACCTTCACTTTTCCTGGTTGGGAATACAAATGAGGCAGTGCAATCATCAACTACTGCAGTAGCAAAAACCCCAGATGGAATCAAAACAACCATCAATTCTACAATCATATCCGTCTCTTTCTACAATCCCTCAACAGCCAGGATTGTTAAATATCCGGAAGGGACAAGTCCGGTAAAAGAGAGCCTCTCCGTAATTGCAGAGCCTGAAAAAGTTGCGCTTAAAACTTCAGACAAAGGCGAATACTTTAATATTCGCAGCAGCGAGCTGGAAGTGAAGATCAATAAAAAGAACGGCGTTGTCGCATTTTACTCATCCAACGGGAAGTTGCTGATGAGCGAGAAAGGAGCTCCCCGCTTTAACATCTTTGACGATGCAGGTGTGAAAACATTTGATGTAGCCCAATCATTTCAGCTTGAGGAGAATGAGGCTATTTATGGACTCGGACAACTGCAGAACGGTAAGATGTCGCAGCGTGGCACCAGAAAAAAACTGATTCAAGGAAATACTGAAGATGTCATTACCTTTTTCCAGTCGGTGAAAGGTTACGGTTTATTCTGGGACAACTATTCTCCAACACTTTTTAGTGACAACCAGGAAGGGACATTGTTCCATTCAGAGGTTGGGGATTGTGTGGATTATTATCTGATGTACGGTAAAAATGCAGATGGCGTTGTTGCACAAATGCGCCATCTGACTGGCGATGTGCCTCTCTTCCCACTGTGGACTTACGGTTACTTTCAAAGCAAGGAGCGATACAAGTCTCAGGATGAGACTGCTGGAATTGTAAGGAGATACAGGCAATCAGGTGTCCCGATTGATGGTATTATTCAGGACTGGCAATACTGGGGCAGCAACTATTTGTGGAACGCAATGGAGTTTCTCAACGAGAACTTCCCCGATCCTAAAAGAATGATTCGTGAAGTACATGACATGAATGCCAAGATGGTCATTTCAATCTGGTCCTCGTTTGGACCGATGACAAAACAATACCGCATCATGGAACCTCAAGGGATGCTCCTGGATATGGGTACCTGGCCACAATCGGGATCCTCGCTCTGGCCCCCCAATAGGGACTATCCCTCAGGTGTAAAACCATATGACCCCTATAACCCAAAGGCCAGGCAGATATATTGGGAGCATCTTAACAATGGCCTGTTCTCTCTTGGCATTGATGGCTGGTGGATGGATTCAACCGAACCGGATCATCTGGATGCAAAAGAGGAAGATATGAATTTGCAGACCTACCTGGGTTCCCTCAGAAAAGTACGAAATGCCTATCCACTCATGACCGTGGGTGGTGTATATGACAACCAGCGGGCAACGACTTCCGATAAAAGGGTCTTTATCCTGACCCGATCCGCATTTGCCGGTCAACAACGATATGGTGCCAATACCTGGACAGGTGATGTACAGGCAACCTGGGGCGATCTGGCCCGGCAAATACCTGCCGGATTGAACTTCTCCCTCTGCGGCATTCCTCACTGGAACAGCGATATAGGTGGCTTTTTCCTCAGTAATTATCCCAGAAAGCTGGAAGACCCCGATTACAGAGAACTTTATACTCGCTGGCTGCAATTCGGAACATTCTCCCCCATGATGCGTTCCCACGGAGCGGATGCTCCTCGTGAGATCTGGCAATTCGGAAATAAAGGAGAGCCCTATTATGATGCCATTGAGAAGTTCATCCATCTGCGCTACACACTCTTACCCTATATCTATTCAGTATCATGGGATGTTACCGCCAACCGTTCCAGTATGATCAGATCACTGGTGATGGATTTTCAGGATGATGTTAACTGTTGGGATGTTTCCGACCAGTTTATGTTTGGTAAATCCCTGCTTGTTTGTCCGGTTACAGAGCCGATGTACACCCGGGTTGTTTCGGGTGAAGGAAGGAATGTGATCCGGGAAGCAGATTTCACTTCTGTCGAATCGCGCACGCTTTATCTTCCAAACGGTGTTGACTGGTATGATTTCTGGAGCGATGAACGGATGACAGGTGGGAAAACGGTCAACCGCAGTGCTCCCATTGATCTTATACCGGTCTATGTCAAAGCAGGATCCATCCTTCCGCTGGGACCAAAGGTTCAATATGCAGAGGAGAAGAGATGGGATGATCTCGAAATTCGCATATATAAAGGAGCTAATGGAACATTTGTCTTATACGAGGATGAGTTCGACAATTACAACTATGAACAAGGAGCTTATTCGGAAATTTCATTTCACTGGAACGATGCATCCCGAAAACTTACAATTGGAAAACGGATAGGTAATTATCCGGGAATGATGGGTCAAAGGCGTTTCAGAGTTAAGCTGATAGAACCGGACAACATCAATGATGTTCGCTCGGTAGAATATTCAGGGGAGAAAATTATTATGCATTGGTAACTTAATTTGCGATGTGTTGCAGCTGTAACTATCCAATAGAGATATGAAGTTCCAACACATCGCAAATAATTGATGCTCTATACAGTTATATCAATATCCGACGTTTATCATTCTCAATTAAAATAATATGGAAAGCATCAGCAGAAAAAAATTCATTAAAAAAGTCTGTTATGCCGGTACCTGTCTTTGTGGTTTTAACGCTGCTGGATTGGCCAATAATGAAAACCAAACAGAAACAGACAACCCAATAAATGACAATAAAAATAATCTCCAGCGGGAGTGGCTTTCGGTATTACTGAACAACATGAATGACACTATTGAAGCAAATGAGAAGAGAAAGATTTTGAAAAGCTGCGCTTCTGTACATTATTTCAATTTGGGTATGGATGAAATACTTGCTCCATACAAACATGACCTGGACAAATTCATCTCTTTTCTGGAAAGCGAATGGGGTTGGATAATTGAATACAACAGAAAGGAAAATATCATCATTGCAGATGAAGATAAACAGCTTTGCGTTTGTCCCATCATAAACGGCCATAACAATACTGATTTATCTTCATTGTGTTACTGTTCAGAAGGTTTTGCTGAGCTCATGTTCTCCTTCATCACTGGTAGACCGGTCTCTGCAACTGTTGCTTCATCTATTCACAGAGGGAACAAAAGTTGTATATACAGGATCGTACTATAAAGGCCCTCATGCATGAAGCTACCATCGGTTATGGGCATGAATATTTGTTATTTAAAATAATTATGAAAACAAAATTTTTAATCCTTATTCCTTTTTTGTTCTATTCCTTTACAATTCATCCACAAAATTTCAATCCTATCATCCCCGATAACATCGCAGACCCATCCATCTCCAAGTTCGGCGACACCTACTACCTCTACGGTACAACCGATATCGATAGAGGTCTCGATGAAATGGGCCCACCTGTTGTTTGGAAATCGAAAGATTTTGTAAACTGGAGCTTTGAAGGAACCATACTCAACGAAGTCAATTGGAACAAACCCTATATGTACACCAATCCGGAAGGGAGGAAAAAATACGGCTACTACCGCTACTGGGCACCCGGAAGAGCCATTCGGCAAGGGAACCTGTATTATCTGTTCCCAACCATTGTCTCCCCCGATGGAAACGGGCCCGTATACACCTTGGTATCGGAATCACCCGACGGACCTTTTCGTTTTCAGAACGGTGACGGCCTTTTCTGGGGAAATGTGCCCGAAGGAAAACAACAAACTCAACCCTTTATACCTGATATCGACGTTGAACCATTTATCGATGATAACGGGAAAAATTATGTGTACTGGCGGCATCGCAAAGCAGCGCAGGTAAATAACGACTTCTCCGGAGTGGAGGGCGACATCATCACCATGTCAACCAAAAGAACCCAATACTCCGAAGGCCCCACACTGTTCAAAAGGGAAGGTATCTATTATTACATTTATACGCAGGGAGGCGACCAGAACTACCGCAATGCTTATATGATGAGTAGCGAAGGCCCACTATCGGGATTCAAGGCTCCCAAAGGCAATGATGTGTTTATCTCTTCCTCTCTGGAAAACGGAGTCTGGGGACCGGGGCACGGAAATGTATTTTATGATGCCGATTCCAATTCTTACATCTTTGCATATCTGGAGTTCGGGGAAGGAAGTACCACCCGTCAGGTGTTTGCCGACAGAATGGAGTTCAACCCTGATGGAACCATTCAAACAATCATTCCAAGTTTCAAAGGGGTGGGATACCTCAACAATACGCCCGACACTCGCATCAACTGGGCGCTTAAAGCCAAAGTAACCGCTTCAAGTCAAAAGAAAGAAAAAATGATCACCGAAAAAATAGAAACAAACCAGCACAATCCCAGACCTGACGGAGGGTCTGAAGTTCTTGCCTCGCGCACCTTTACCTACGGACCATATAATGCCGTGGACGGTTCGAACGGAACCCGCTGGGTGGCCTGCGGAGAAGATAAAACCCCATATCTTACCCTCGATCTCGGAAAAATATTGAATATCAAACAATGTGAGATGGCATTCACACATCCCGCCTTAGGACATGCATGGATACTCGAAAAATCTCTTGACGAAAACAACTGGCAGGTCTGCGGCATGCAGGTTGAACAGGTAGCACGTTCACCCCACATAGCAACTGAAATCGGAGAGGCAAGATTCCTGAGAATAAAAATTCTAAAGGGAAACCCCGGATTATGGGAATTTAAAGTATATTAGCACATTCAAATTATGCACAAACTCATATTACTAACCCATCTGCTGGTGGTTGTAAATATCGGCGGGTTCGCACAAAACCCGCAATCGTGGGGAAACTGGCGTTGCTGGGGCGGACAACCTGGAGGAACATACCGGAATCCCATCATACCTGCCGATTACAGTGACATTGACTGTATCCGGGTAGGAGATGACTACTATGCCATATCATCCACCTTCCAGTTTTCGCCGGGAATGATCATACTCCACTCCAAAGACCTGGTTAACTGGAGGATATGCGGACATGCCATTGCGGATATCACACAAATATCGCCCGAGCTGAACTGGGACAAAATGAACCGGTACGCCCGCGGCGTATGGGCCGGAAGTATCAGATACCATAACAAAAGATTTTATCTTTACTTCGGCACCCCCGATGAAGGCTATTTCATGACCTCCTCCTCCCGTCCCGAAGGCCCTTGGGAACCGCTCACCCCTCTGTTGCAAGAAGCCGGGTGGGATGATTGCTCCGCCTTGTGGGACGAGAAAGGAAACGGTTACTTTGTAGGAACCCATTTTGCCGACAACTACAAAACCTATCTATTCAAACTATCGGACGATGGCAAGAAAATTGACCGGAGATCCGCGGTACTCGTTAACTCCGGATCGGGCAGGGAAGCTAACAAACTCATAAAGGTGAACGACTGGTATTACATTATTTTCAGCGAACACAAGCCAGACAAGGGACGGTATGTAATGGCCAAACGTTCGAGAAATCCGATGGGCCCGTATAAAGAGGAAAAACAACTGGCACTGCCCGGCAGGGAAGCCATGGAGCCCAATCAGGGAGGTATGATAGAGGGGAGAGACGGCAAATGGTACTTCTTAACCCATCATGGAACAGGCGACTGGTCGGGAAGAATTGTCAGCCTGCTCCCTGTGACGTGGGTGGATAACTGGCCTATAATCGGCAACGTTATGCCCGGTAACATCGGTTCAATGAAATGGAGTGGCGAGATGCCCCTCCGGAGCAGCACTGAATTTCATCTCCGCCGAAGCGACGACTTTGATGACAACTCCCTGTCTCCTCAATGGGAATGGAATTATCAACCTCGCCAGGAGATGTTTTCATTGACCGAAAGAAAAGGCTGGTTACGGATGAAGGCATATCGACCGTTGAGAGCAAATGACCTGATGCTTTCCGGCAACACACTGACACAAAGAACATTCCGGTCATTCCACAACGAAGTGATCATCAAAATGGATGTCTCAGGCATAGTGGATGGACAAAAGTGCGGCTTATGTCATTTCTCGAAACCGTACTCATTTCTGGGTGTCAAACAAGAAGCCGGCTTGAAATGGATTGAATACAGCCACAACGGGGAAACCCTCGAAAACAGCATTCCTGACACACCGCATATTTGGCTAAAGTCCGAATGGGGATTGGATGGAAAGTCGCTTTACGCCTACAGCTGGGACGGAGAAAACTATATCTCTTTTGGCAACCCCTACCAACTTTCTTGGGGAAATTACCGGGGAGACAGAATAGGGATTTTCTGCTTCAACAACGAGGAGGAAAAGGGATACGTGGATATAGATTACTTTCATTACAGAATTGAAAAATAGTTGATAAAAAAAATGACCTTATTATGAATACGAATCGAATGCCTTTGATTACTCTCCTGCTGATGAGCCTGACATTCACCTCAAACAGCCTTTCTGCCCAGGTTATCGAAAGAACTCTTCCGAAAGAATGGAATAGTCTGGCTAAAGGCGCGCGGTTCAAGGACCGGTTTCTCCTCATGAAAGGATCCAACCTCTCATCCGACACATGGGGAACCGCATCCGTAAAACCCCGCTTTACCGATAATGGCATTGAAGATCGTATATGGTCATACTGGGGTGGAAATATTGTGAAGGCTGATGATGGCCTTTATCATCTGATGGTTTGCGGTTGGCTGGAATCATCACCAAAAGGACACATGGAATGGCCCAACTCCTATGTATTCAACACAGTCAGCGATAACCCCACCGGACCTTTCAAGCTGCGCAATATGATTGGAAAAGGACACAATCCGGAGGTATACCGGCTCAAAGACAACCGCTATGTACTGTATGTCATCGGAGGCCGTTATGTCTCCGATAACTTGTCGGGAAATTGGGAGTACGGGGAGTTCAACTTCGATGCCCGTGACCGCCGGATCATAGAAGGACTGTCCAACCTCTCATTTGCCCGGCGCGAAGACGGTTCCTTTGTGATGGTTTGCCGGGGTGGCGGCATATGGATCAGCCGCGACGGACTCTCCACCTATCGCCAGATCACCGACCGGCGCGTATACCCCGATGTGGACGGACGATTCGAGGATCCCGTAATCTGGAGGGACCACATCCAGTATCACATGATTGTAAACGACTGGCTGGGGCGTATCGCCTGGTATCTCCGCTCCAAAGACGGGATCAGCTGGGTGGTTGATCCGGGTGAGGCCTATACACCGGGAATAGCCGTACATGAGGATGGGCAGATGGAGGACTGGTTCAAATTTGAGCGCATCAAGATATTGCAGGATCGGTACGGCCGGGCAATTCAGGCTAATTTTGCCGTCATCGACACCCTGAAGCAGGAGGACAAACCACACGACAATCACAGCTCCAAAAACATCGGCATTCCTCTCAACCCGGGGCTGCTGTTGACGATCTCCGATAAGGGACCCATCACGGACAAGACCAAACAGATCCGCCTCAGAATACACGCGGAGGAGGGGTTCAACCCGCAAAACGACATAGAGATTTTCTCACTGCGTTTTGGGGCATCGTCGGAGGTCAACTTTGGCAGGGGATGTACTGTCCTGAGAACTGAGAATGAAGGAGATGACCTGATCGTAACTTTCATCGGCAAAGGCAATGGCATTACTCCGGATGAGTTTGCCCCCAAGTTGATCGGTAAATACAAAAACGGAAATATGTTGTACGGATATGCCCGCCTGCCCTATGTGGACTACATCGAACCGATCCTCTCGGCGCGCGCCCCGGTCTTCAGTGAGACTGACAAAGAAATAAGTTGCACGATTGAAGTGGAGAATTTCGGCCAGGTGACATCCAAGGAGGCTTATTTAAAGATTGAAAGCCTTGACAAAAGCGGGAAAAAGCGGCTGATTGCTTCAGGGAAAGTTCAGGCGTTACAGCCTTATGAAAAAACAAAATTAAGTTTATCCACTGAAATAAAACCGGGACCGGGTGCCATTGAAGGGGAAGAAATCATAATTACCATATTGGACGGTAAAAAACAACTTTCAACTTTTCACCCCCTCACTCAGGCATGACTCCATTCGTATCAAAAAAAAACGTTTTTCATATCTATTACTAACTCCTGTCGATTAATAGTCGCCCTGCGATAAAAACACATTCGCAGCATCGATATCCTTGCAGCGAGTATTACTGACAGAAGCATCCCGGTGTGCTCATCCAATCTGCACGACAACAAATAGGATTGAATATCATCATCGGCATTTTTTTTATCGTTACCTTTGCTAAAATCACAAAATGATTGCTACAGTTGCCGGTAGAAGTTTTCAACCGGGAGATGGAGCGAAAAGCAATCGGTACTCATTGTGAAGCACGTCGGGTATTCCCGAACAACGATGAGTGGATGACCATTCAGGAAATATTCAACGTTTAGTAAAGGGACAAGACTAGAATGAAGCTGATTATCTTTGCTGCTGGATTAACCCTTGCAGCACACAGTGCGCTCAACGCACAACAAAAGCCCAACGTGGTATTTATTGTGGCAGATGACTTGGGATATGGAGACCTCAGTTGTTATGGCCAGGAGAAATTCCAGACACCCAATATCGACCGGCTGGCTCTGAACGGAACCCGGTTTACCCGATCCTACTCGGGCACAACCGTGAGTGCTCCCTCGCGCGCCAGCCTGATGACCGGATTGCATACCGGGCACACACCCATACGCGGAAATAAGGAGATAGAGCCGGAAGGCCAGTTTCCACTTCCGGCGACGACCTTCACTCTGTTCCGCTTGTTTAAAAATGCGGGTTATACCACTGCCGCATTTGGCAAATGGGGATTGGGCTTTCCGGGCTCTTCCGGTGATCCGGTAAATCAGGGAATCGACCAGTTCTTTGGCTATAACTGCCAGCGATTGGCACACAACTACTACCCGGACCACCTGTGGGACAACAGCACAAAAGTGAAACTGCCGGAAAATGAACGGGGGCGCTTCGGTACCTACTCGCAAGACCTGATTCAGGAAAAAACGCTGGATTTTATTGATAACCACAACAAAAAACCGTTCTTCCTCTTCGTTCCCGTGGTTCTTCCACACGCCGAGCTGGTGGTGCCCGAAGACTCCATCATTCAGCAACTCAGAGGAAAGTTCGATGAAAAGCCATATAAGGGCGTCGATTCCGGTTCCGATTTCAGAAAAGGAGGCTATATGTCGCAGGAACACCCGCGGGCTACCCATGCCGCCATGGTAAAGCGCATCGACCTGTACGTGGGGCAGATCATAGAGAAACTCAAAGAAAATGGCGTATACGAGAATACGCTTATCATCTTCACCAGCGACAATGGGCCGCATCGTGAAGGGGGCGGAGACCCTGATTTCTTCAACAGCAATGGTATCTACCGCGGATACAAACGGGACCTGTATGAAGGGGGCATCCGGGTACCGACCATAATTTCCTGGCCAGGAAAAGTAGCTGCAGGCAAGGAGAGCGATTTTGCTTTTGCATTCTGGGATTACATGCCCACGTTTGCGGAACTGTTGGGAAAAAAAATACCCACACACTCCGACGGGATCAGTATCATGCCGATACTATCAGGCAGGGGGGGACAGCAGGAACGTGACTTTTTCTATTTCGAATTTCAGGAAATGGGCGGCAGACAGGCTGTCATAAAAGGCGACTGGAAATTGCTCCATCTTGATATCCGGAAAGGAGGAAAATACGAACTCTACAACCTTGCTTCCGATCCTTCGGAAAATCACAACCAGATCAACCTTTTTCCGCAAAAAGCGACAGAGTTGAAAAAAATAATGAAATCAGCCAGGATCGACGATCCCGCCTGGCCCCTATTTTAAATATCCGGTAGAACTAAAAAAATAACAGGATGCAAACAAGCATCTATCTAAATATATTACTTTATGAATTATAATTTCCTCACTGCTGCTACATTGCTTGGGGTAAGTTCCACAGCTCTGCTGGGATCTTGCCAGAACCCGGAAAAAAAAGAACAACGCCCCAACATCATCTATATCATGAGCGACGATCACGCCTACCAGGCAATCAGTGCTTACGGACATGGATTGAATGAGACGCCAAACATCGACCGGCTGGCCGAAGAAGGGGCTATGTTTACACGTTCAACGGTCACAAACTCAATCAGTGCACCCAGTAGGGCGGTGCTGCTCACCGGCAAGCACAGTTTTGTTAACGGGAAAGTAGATAACCTGCAACCGTTCAACTGGGATCAGCCCAATTTCCCGAAACTGATGCAGGCAAACGGATACCAAACGGCAATGATTGGAAAAATTCACCTTGACGGCATCCCGCAGGGGTTCGATTATTCCATGGTCCTGCCGGGACAGGGCGAGTACTACAATCCCGACTTTCTGATTGACGGAAAAAAAGTAAGAAAAGAAGGCTATTGCACCGAAATAATCACGGAGGAGACGCTCGATTGGTTGAAAAACAAACGTGACCCGAAGAAACCGTTCTGTCTGCTTTATCACCAGAAAGCACCCCACCGCAACTGGGAGCCGGCACCCAAATACCTGACACTGTACGACGACGTGACCTTTGATCCGCCCGCAACCTTCTTCGACAATTACGAGGGCCGGGGTAGCGCCGCCAAAGAACAGGAGATGCAGATTCACGGGCATGCACGATGGGGACATGACTTTAAGATGATTGTCGACCCCAATGGCGACAGTACCGGATTCTACAACCAATTGGAACGGTTTACGCCCCAACAGCGTGCGGACTGGCTGGCTGCATACACTCCCAAAAACGAGAAATTTAAAGCCAACTATGCCAACATGACGGACAAAGAGATCGCTCTGTGGAAATACAACCGGTATATCAAAGATTATCTGCGAACCATCAAATCGGTGGACGACGGCGTGGGCGAACTGCTTGACTATCTTGAAGAATCGGGACTGGCAGAAAACACCATCGTTGTCTACACCTCCGATCAGGGCTTCTATTTAGGTGAACATGGCTGGTTCGACAAGCGGTTCATGTACGAGGAGTCCTTCAGAACACCTCTGCTGATCCGCTATCCCAAAGAAATAAAGGCGGGCACCGTGATCGATAAGCTGGTGCAAAATCTCGACTTCGCTCCTACCCTCCTCGATTATGCGGGCATCAAAGCGCCGAAAGAGATGCAGGGCGAGTCATTTCGCAAACTGGTGGCGGGAAAAACCGATAAATGGCGCGATGTGGTCTATTACACCTACTACGAATATCCGGCTGAACATATGGTGAAGAGGCATTACGGCATCACGACCGACCGGTATAAGCTGATTCACTTTTACTATGACGTGGACGAGTGGGAGATGTACGACCTGCAGACCGATCCGCAGGAATTGAAAAATATCCACGACGATCCGGAATATTCCGAGATACGGAAAATGATGCATGCAAAGCTCGAGGAGACCCGAAAGCATTATGGTGATAGCGATGAGCTGAATGAACGGTATCTGAAAGAGTTTCTCGATCACCAGGCCGGTAAATAAATGAGCTAATTCAGTAATCTTTTGGCCACATTGAGCCTTTCTGGCCAGTCGGCAGAAGGTGTCAGCGTATCAAAAAGGGCAATTGCCTCTTCCAGCTCCTGTAGTTTTTCCAATGATTCAGGACTGTCCAGATCCGTGTATTGTTTACGCAATACACGGATTTTTTCTGCATCCTGAATCCCTTCAACCAGTCGCTCGAAACGGATAGAACTCCGTGCACCGGGATAGACCATATAGGTGTCACCGGCCGGCCACGTCCTGAAACGAGAGTCGGTCAGCGGATTTTCAACCCACGAATTGTAGGCCCAGCGCAAAAGTCCATCGAAATCATTGGCAACCGCATACCATGCAGCGTAGACAGATTCTGCCGGAGCAGAGAAGGTAAACATGTTGGGGAACGAATCAGCACAACATACGTAATAGGTGGTGACCAACCCTTTTGATCTTCGGACAGCGATATCTTCCTTATCCACCTTGCTGGCAGCTCCCACGCTGACATCCTTGATCCAGGGATACTCTTTATAGCTCTTGTGATTGTCTGCCAAAGAGACCCCCAGTTCGGGAGCAGCCTCTGCCAATACCTTCAGGGCGGCTTGCATGTCTGCCGGAGCACGCTCATCCATGGCAATATTCGTTTTCTCCAGCCACCCCTTGCTGCGAAGATGCCGGGCGAAATCCTTCAGGAAGGTACTCCACAATTCAGCGTATTCCTTCGACTGGGCCTTTAACTCAATGGTAACCAGCTCGCCTTTTACCACATCTCGATAATGCAATTGATTATTCCAGGTAAGCAGGGAGTAACAGTTGATCATTTTGCCGATACCCAGATCCATCATGAACTGTACCCACTTATCGAATATGGTATAGTCGTACGACCAGCTTCCATCCTCATTCTTTGTCCAGACAATCATGTCGGCGTATGCATCAAAGCTCTGATTGTTCCACGGGTCCTTGTTCAGGGTGGCGGTAATTACTTTCTGTCCCGCATCGGCCAGCATTTTCATTAACGGCTTCATTTTCTCGAAATGAGCGTCGCTCCATACCTCCAAATTATGCACCCGGGCCACTGCCGAAGGGTGCTGCCACAGATCGAGGTGATAGAGCCACTCCGATGGCTCGGGTAGCACACGGTCTACCACCGTCAGCTCAATCCCGAACTCCTCAACGGGACGGCCTCCGGCATGCAGGGTCAACGTCCCCTTGTAATTTCCGGCAACAGCAGCGGAAGGAATGCTGAAAGTAAGCCAGACCGGCCTCACTGTCTTTGCTTCCATATGGAAACAGGGCAGGTTGTCCAGCATATCGGCCGAGAGGGATGCCGGAAAATCTTCCGGTTTGCGGTGTCCGCATCCGGGACCGAATTCATCGGTCATCACGTAGCGAACAAATCTTGCTTGCGCAACAGATGCCGGTAGTGTATGATCAACAGACTCAAAATCGGCAAATTCAAGCTCTACCGGGTCTACCTCTTCAGCCGACCACAAAAGCAGCTGAGCAGATATTTTTTCTCCCCTCCAGCCGGTAAGCGCTACGCTCTTGTTAACAGACACCCCGGGTGCCACAGACTTCGGCATCCTGTCGTCTGTGGAAATAAATGAGGCATGTAACCCTTTAGAGACATGAGACCAGTCGGATAACGTATCACTTGTCGGATCTTTCATTTCCTCAAAGGTGAGACACTCTTTGCCGGGATGTCTGCTACCGCAGGAAATGAAATGGAACGCGAGAAAGAAAATAAGAAAAGGGATGGTTGATTTCATAAAAACGTTTAATTTTTGCCGGATTAATTGAGATGGGGGAGCCACCGGGCCGGCGAATGAAGATAAGAAAGGCAAAAATAAGAATTATTTTTATCTGATTAAAACATTTTTTAGGCTTGCCCGTTTCGTTTTATCAATTATTCCTTTATCTTTGCAACAAATTCAAATGTTCGCAATGCAGAGCTTGTATTCAACATACTTCCACACCACTACTATGACCATGACCCCCTGGGGGGTTATGTAAATTTTCACATCCGTACGGCAACACTGCTTGCCATTTGCAAACCAACCGGTTTGCGATTTACAATTCACATTTTTTATTCAACACCGTTTCTAAAACGGTTAAAAATTATTCACACACGATGAAAGTGATGAAATTCGGAGGAACCTCCGTAGGAAATCCCGATAGCCTGCAACTGGTGAAGGAGATTGTTGAAAAGGAAACGGAACCCGTGATTGTGGTTGTGTCGGCATTGAACAGTGTGACAGACCGACTGCTACTGGCTGCCGACTTTGCACTGAACAACAATTCGGGTTATAAGCCGCTATTGGACGAAATCATCGCCCGCCACGACGAGATCATTGAAAAGATGGTCACTTCACCCGCCGACAAACAGGAGGTGGTGCAGAAAACACAACAGCTATACGACGATCTGCGCAATATTCTTCGAGGCGTATTTCTGATTGGCGATCTCTCCCAAAAGACATCCGATAAGATTGTGAGCTACGGCGAACGCCTCTCCTCACTAATCATCAGCAAGGTTATAGAGGGCGCTCAATTGTACGACGCCACAGAGTTTATCAAGACAAACAGGCAATTCAGCAGCCACATACCCGATCTGGCACAATCCAATAAGCTGGTCAGGAAAACCTTTTCCGAAATGCCGCCACCTCACGTAGCCATTGTACCGGGATTTATCTCTTCGAGTTGTGGGGATAACGACATCACAAACCTGGGGCGCGGAGGGTCGGACTATACGGCAGCCATCATCGCTGCGGCACTCGATGCCACCGTACTGGAAATATGGACGGATGTGGACGGATTTATGACGGCGGACCCCAAAATCATCAATTCAGCCTATGTCATCGATGAGCTGTCGTTCACCGAAGCGATAGAACTGTCCAATTTCGGGGCAAAAGTGATCTACCCGCCTACCATCTTTCCGGTCTTTCATAAAAATATTCCCATTTATGTGAAGAACACCTTTCACCCGGAGGCAAAAGGCACCCTGATAAGAGATATCAAACCCACACGCAACGGAAAAATCATCAAAGGAATCTCCTCCATCAACGACACAGCCCTGATCACCATCCAGGGACTGGGCATGGTGGGTGTCATCGGAGTGAACAAACGAATTTTCTCGACTTTGGCCGACAACGGCATCAGCGTATTTATTGTCTCCCAGGCATCTTCCGAAAACAGCACCTCTATTGGCGTACGCTCGCAGGATGCACCTCTGTCGCAGAAAGTCCTAAGCCACGAGTTTGCTCACGAGATCGCCATGGGAAGTATCAACGAGATCATGGTCGAATATGACCTGGCCACCATCGCAATTGTGGGACAAAACATGAAACATGTGCCGGGCATTGCAGGAAAGTTTTTTGGCGCTCTGGGAAGAAATGGGATCAGCGTGATCGCCCTGGCACAGGGGGCCGGCGAAACCAATATTTCCTGTGTGATTGCCAGGTCCGACCTGAAGAAAGCGCTCAACGTAATCCACGACTCTTTCTTCCTGTCGCCCTACCAGGAACTGAACCTGTTTGTCATCGGCACCGGCACGGTGGGTGGAAAACTACTGGAGCAAATACGGGAGCAGCAAGCTACACTCAAGGAACACAATAAACTCAGAATCAACATCGTGGGAATTGCCAACGGACGCAAAGCACTCTTCACCCGCGAGGGCATACCGCTTGAAGGATACTTCGAAAATCTGATGAAAAACGGCGTGAAGAGTTCGCCCGAACGGATAAGGGACGAGATACTGAAAATGAACATTTTCAACTCGGTAGTGGTCGATTGTACTGCAAGCCCCCACATTGCTGCGCTCTATGGCGAACTGATGGCACGCAACATCTCGGTGGTCACGGCCAACAAGATTGCAGCCTCATCCGACTACGACAGTTATCGCATGCTGAAGGAGACTGCCCGGAAAAGCGGTGTGAAGTTTCTTTTCGAAACCAATGTAGGCGCCGGATTGCCCATCATCAACACCATGAATTCGTTGATCAACTCGGGAGACAGGATCGTCAAACTCGAAGCTGTACTCTCGGGAACACTGAATTTTATTTTCAATACGCTGAGCGAAGAGATTCCCTTCAGCCAGGCAGTCAGGATGGCGGTAGATGCTCAGTTTGCCGAACCCGATCCGCGCATCGACCTGAGCGGCCTCGACGTGACAAGGAAGCTGGTAATCCTTTCCCGGGAAGCCGGTGCCCGTGTAAACCAGTCGGATGTACACAAAAATCTTTTCGTGCCTCCAAAATATTTTGAAGGAACACTCGATGAGTTTTGGCAGACCATTTCCGAGCTTGATGCTTCGTTTGAAGAACGTAGGAAAGAACTGGCAAAAGATGGCAAGAAACTGCGTTTTGTGGCTTCCTACGACAATGGGGCATGCGAAGTAGGGCTCCGGGAAGTAGAACAGGGACATCCTTTCTACGACCTGGAAGGAAGCAACAACATCATCATGATTACCACCGAGCGCTACAACGAGTATCCGATGGTCATCAAGGGCTACGGTGCCGGCGCAACCGTTACCGCGGCAGGGGTGTTCTCAGACATCATTTCCATCGCTAATATCCGATAAAATGACTCCAAAAAACATCATCATACTGGGAGACGGCATGGCAGACGAACCCATCGCCTCACTGGGAAACAAAACACCCTTACAGGCAGCAAACACTCCCTATATGGATATGCTTGCCCGAAAAGGAAGAAACGGCCTTTTGAACACGGTTCCCGACGGTTTTGCTCCGGGTAGCGAGATTGCCAACCTGTCGGTGTTGGGCTACGATGTTCCATCGGTGTACGAAGGGCGCGGTGTACTGGAAGCAGCCAGCATGGGCGTGGAAATCCTGCCAGGGGAGATGGCCATGCGCTGTAACCTGGTGTGCATAGAAGGCGACCGCATTAAAAATCATTCGGCAGGACACATCTCTACTGCCGAAGCGGCAGAATTGATCCGGTTTCTTCAAAACGAACGGGGGAACGATATCTTCGGCTTTTACCCGGGTGTCTCTTACCGGCACCTGCTGAAGATGCGGGGAGGCGACAAGCGGATACATTGCACACCACCCCACGACATACCCGAAAAGCCTTTCCGCCCGCACCTTATTCAACCGGAAAGTGAAGAGGGAAGGCCGACCGCAAAAGCATTGAACGAGCTGATTCTCGCATCGCAGGAACTGCTGCGCAATCACCCTGTCAACAAAAAGAGGATAGCAGCAGGAAAGGATCCGGCGAACAGCATCTGGCCCTGGTCACCGGGCTATCGCCCTCAAATGAAACCCCTTGCGGAGCTCTACCCGATACACAACGGCGCCGTCATTTCAGCAGTCGACCTGATTCGGGGCATCGGTGTGTATGCCGGACTGGAGGTGATCCTGGTGGAGGGCGCTACCGGCCTGCACGACACCAATTACGAGGGAAAGGCGCGTGCCGCACTCGAGGCGCTCAGAGAGAAGGACTTTGTCTACCTGCATATCGAGGCCAGCGATGAAGCCGGGCACGAAGGGGATGTACCGCTGAAGGTGAAAACGATTGAGTATCTGGATGAACGCATTGTAAAAACAATTTACGAAGAGACACTCAGCTGGGAGGAACCGGTCACCATTACCATCCTGCCCGATCACCCCACACCTTGTGCCATTCGCACACACACCCGGGATCCCATCCCTTTCCTGATTTGGCACAGAGGGATAGAACCCGACAGCGTACAACGGTACGATGAGGTTGCTGCCCGCGAAGGTTCCCTGGGAACTCTCAAGGGCGATGCCCTGATGAAAACAATCTTCTCTGTGTAATTCAATCTTTTCTATTGCTGACAACAAAACAAAAACATGCACTACTACAGCACAAATAAAAAAGCACCTTCCTCCTCGCTACAGGAAGCCGTGGTAAAGGGACTTGCTCCCGACAAGGGACTTTATATGCCCGAAACAATAGAGAAACTCTCTTCCGGCTTTTACGCGAAGATTGCAGATTCCGGCTTGCAGGATATCGCCAAAATAGTGGCAGGAGCCTTCTTTGGAAAAGACATTCCCAAAGAGCAACTGGATGCCATCGTCACCGACACGTTGAGCTTCGATATTCCCCTGAAGAAGGTTGAAGAGGGAATCTATGTTCTGGAATTGTTTCACGGGCCCACCTTCGCCTTCAAAGATGTGGGCGCCCGGTTTATGGCACGCATGCTGTCCTACTTTGTGAAAGAACAGGGACAGGACAACGTGAAGGTGTTGGTGGCTACCTCGGGCGACACAGGAAGCGCCGTGGCCAACGGTTTCCTGGGGGTGGAAGGCATACAGGTGTTTGTGCTTTATCCGGCCGGAAAGGTGAGCGATATTCAGGAAGCACAGTTTACCACATTGGGACAAAACATTGTGGCGCTGGAGATAGACGGTACGTTTGATGATTGCCAGGCTTTGGTGAAATCGGCATTCATGGACAAGGAACTAAACGCCCGACTGAACCTCACCTCCGCGAACTCCATTAACGTAGCACGGTTCCTGCCTCAGTCGTTTTATTACTTCCATGCATATGCACAACTGGCAAAACAAGCAGTCTCCGGGGATGTAGTCTTTTCCGTGCCAAGCGGCAATCTGGGCAACCTCACTGCCGGCCTTTTTGCCAAACAAATGGGATTGCCAGTAAAACGGTTTATCGCGGCCAACAACCGGAACGATGTATTCAGGGAGTATCTTCTTTCGGGTGATTACCGTCCCCGTGCTTCGGTACAGACCGTGGCGAATGCCATGGACGTGGGGGCACCCAGTAACTTCGACCGTATCCTCGATCTGTACTCCCATTCCCACACATCAATTACAAAGGATATCGCGGCCTTCCGCTATACCGACGAAGAAATAAAGCAGGCCATCCGGGAAGTACATCAAAAAAACAATTACCTGCTCGACCCGCATGGCGCCTGCGGCTACCTTGCGCTCAAAGAGGGCCTGGAACCGGGAGAAACGGGTATCTTCCTGGCTACCGCCCATCCGGCAAAATTCAAAGAGACGGTGGAAGCATGCATCGGTGAGCAAATCAATATTCCCGAAAGATTAAAAGCTTTCATGAACAAGGCACGGCAAAGCTATCCACTTTCAAATGATTACAAAAGCTTAAGCGAATTGATCCGGATGTTGTCGGGCCATTAACCATTAACCAATGAGTTGATAAAAAAGAGCTATATAAGTTCTGGACCAGCGAAAGACTTGAGAAGGTGACCGTGAAATATCTCTAAACCTAATTTTTAGAGGGCTCAATCTCCTTAAAAAAGCCTTAATCAATCTGTCTTAAGTTTCTTTTTATTATTTTTGCGGGGTAATCATTCATTTTGCGTAGTTTTGTGTGTGAAAACCATACGCAGGCTGCATTTACCGCATGAGGCAACTTTACAGTATCATATTTCTGTTTTTCGTCCTGACAATCTCATTTCAATGCTCTTCCGCCCGAAAGGCTACTGAAGCGACGAATCAGATAAGTCAAAGTTCCGCATCGGCTGCTCTTCCTTCCGACACGGAAAGAAAGGAGATTGCCCCACCCGATACGGCCACTGCCTCACCGTCTACACCCTCTTTGGCTGTTGCTCAACCCTCCGATTCGACTGTCCTGCCCACGAAGGCCGATTCGCTGAACACTGCGATTGCTACTTCCGATTCGCTTTCCATCACTGCACCGGACTCTTTGTCCGTCGACACACAGGATAGCCTATCCATGGAAGACCAAACACTGAAAGCAGCCGTTTTCTATACTGCGCAAGACTCCATGGTGTTCACCAGCGACAACATGGGATACCTCTACGGAGATGCCGACATCAAATATGGCGAAATGGGCATCAAGGGGGAATACATTACCGTGGACATGGACAGCAGCATCATCTCCTCCACTTTCGGAGTCGATTCGTTGGGCAAAGAGTTCGGCCTTCCTCTGTTTTCGGAAGGTGGCACGGAATACGAGATGAAAAAGGTACGCTACAACTTCGAAACAAGGAAAGCATTTATCAACAACGTGGTCACACAGCAGGGAGAAGGCAACATTGTGGCCAATGAGGCGAAGATGAATGCCGATAACTCGTTCTACATGCGGAATGCAAAATATACCACCTGCGACAAGCACGATCATCCTCATTTTTACCTGAATCTGTCGAAGGCCAAGGTGCGCCCCGAAAAAGATGTGGTGACCGGCCCTGCCTGGCTGGTGGTGGCCGACGTGCCCCTCTTCCCCGTCGTGTTGCCTTTTGCCTTTTTTCCTTTCACGAAATCATATTCTTCGGGAATCATTATGCCCAGCTATGGCGATGAGATGACACGGGGTTTTTACTTGCAAAATGGGGGTTATTACTTCGCATTGAGTGATTACATAGACCTGTCCCTGACGGGCGAGATCTACACAAAAGGATCGTGGGGTGCCGGAGCACGCTCCAACTACCGCAAACGGTATAAATATTCGGGAAACTTCAATGTCTACTATTTAAGCACGGTGACAGGAGAGAAAGAGTTGAAGGAGGTGGCGCCGGAAGCGTATTCCGTAGCAAAAGATTTGCGCATCAACTGGACCCACTCGCAGGACCCGAAAGCCAACATGTACCGCACCCTCTCTGCCAGCGTCAACTTCTCCACCAGCAGAAACAACCACAGGGACCTCAGCCGGCTCTATTCAAGGGAGGCATCCAACAACACAAAAAGCTCGAGCGTGAACCTCACACAACGTTTTCCGGACTCACCCTGGAGCATGTCGGCCACCATGAATATCAACCAGGTGTCGCGCGATTCAACCATTGCCGCCACGTTGCCCAACATCTCGCTCACCATGAACCGCATTTATCCGCTAAAAAGAAAAAATGCGGTCGGTGAAGAGCGATGGTATGAAAAAATATCGATGAGTTACTCCGGAGAGTTCCGTAACTCAATCACTACGAAGGAATATAAATTTCTGAAATCGAACCTTGTCCGCGACTGGACCAACGGTATGCGCCACAGTATCCCGGTAAGCGCCACCTTTACCCTTTTCGACTATATACAGATATCTCCCTCGTTCAATTATACCGAACGGTGGTATACCGGCGCCTATATGCAAGCCTGGGACTCCACCGCCAGAAGGCATGTCCCCATGGACACCGTTTACGGTTTTAAACGTGTCTATGACTACAGCACGTCGCTCAGTGCACAGACAAAATTATACGGCATGTACACCCCCTGGAAAATATTCGGAGATAAAGTCCAGGCCATACGTCACGTCTTCTCCCCAAGTATCAGCCTGAATTTCCGGCCCGACTTCGGCGACCCCAAATACAACTTCTACGAAACCTACTCATACAAGAATGAATATGGCGAAGATGTGGAATATACCTATTCACCCTACGCCTCCATGATGTTCGGGACGGCTCCCAGAGGACAAAGCGGAAGCATTGGCTTTGACTTCAAGAACAACCTTGAGATGAAGATACGTACCGACAAGGACTCCACCGGCGTGAGGAAGATAAGCCTGATCGATGATCTGGGCATCAGCTTCAACTACAACATGATGGCCGACTCCATGAAATGGAGCATGATCAACTCAAACATCCGCCTGAAGCTCTCCAAATCATACACATTAAGTCTGAATGCCACCTGGGATCCCTATCTTTACCAACTGGATAAAAACGGAAACCCACGACAGGTGGATAAACTCAGAATCCTCAACGGAAAAGGATTCGGAAAGCTGATGAATACGGGTACCTCCTTCTCCTATTCGTTAAATCAGGATACCTTCAAAAAATTATTTGCCCGCGGTGAAAAGGAGGGAGACGAAGGGGATGATAAACGCAATCTGGAGAACCAGCTGCCCGACGATGGCACGATGGGGGAAAACCCATATGAGTCGGCACAAAGGAAGGGCTCATCTCAGGGCACTGACGACTCAACGGGAGAATTCGACAGCGACGGATATCTGAAAAATGCAGTGAACTGGAATCTATCTTTCAATTACTCTTTGCGATACGGATATGGCGAGTTCGATAAGAAACGCCTGGAGTACAAAGGGAAACTGACCCATAATTTCGGGTTGAGCGGCTCCATACAACCGACCAAAAACTGGAACTTCACCTTCAATACCGATTATAATTTCGAGCTGAACAAGTTTACGAATATCAACTGCTCGCTTACCCGTAACCTGCACTGCTGGAGCATGTCGGCCAGCTTCATCCCCATAGGCCCCTACAAATCCTATAACTTCACCATCCGTGCCAACTCTTCGTTGTTGCAGGACCTGAAATACGAGCAACGCAATTCACCGTACGACCGCGGCATGAACTGGTATTAGTGAGAAGGCCTTACTTCTTATCGCCCCAGAGCTTCTTCATTAGCTCATGCATCTTCGCTTCGGCAGGATTGCGCTGAGGATCCCAAAATCTGCTGTTTTTTAATTCTTTGGGTAGATACTCCTGATTCACAAAGTTGTTCTCATAGTCGTGCGCATACTTGTACTCCTTCCCGTAATCGAGCTCCTTCATCAATGCGGTCGGAGCATTGCGCAGATGCAACGGTACGGGCAGATTACCGGTCTGCTCCGCCTTCGCGATGGCCGCGTCGATGGCAAGATAGGCTGAATTGCTTTTGGGGGATGCTGCCAGGTAGATGGTGGTTTCCGCCAGGACAATGCGTCCCTCCGGCCACCCGATCTTCTGCAATGTATCGAAACAGGCATTGGCCAGCAGCAGCGCATTGGGATTGGCCAGGCCAATATCTTCCGCGGCGGAGATGACCAGCCTGCGGGCAATGAATTTAGGATCTTCTCCTCCGGCCACCATCCTTGCCAGCCAGTAGATCGCTGCATCGGGATCGCTGCCACGGATCGATTTGATAAAGGCCGAGATGATGTCATAATGCATCTCTCCCCCTTTGTCATATGCTGCCGGATTCTCCTGAAGCCGCTCGGTAACCATCTTGTCGGTAATCACAACCTTATCGTCGCCACTGGCTTGTATGGCCAGCTCCAGAATGTTCAACAGCTTGCGGGCATCTCCCCCGGAGAAACGGAATAAAGCATCGGTTTCCTGCACATCAATCTCTCTCTCTTTCAGGATCAGGTCCTCCATAAGGGCACGATGCAGCAGCACTTCCAGATCCTTCTTCTCGAGCGACTTGAGCACATAAACCTGACAACGCGAAAGCAGCGGCCGAATTACCTCGAAGGAAGGATTTTCGGTGGTTGCTCCTATGAGCGTCACCGTTCCGGTCTCCACTGCATGCAGCAGCGAGTCCTGCTGCGATTTGCTGAAGCGGTGTATTTCATCAATAAAGAGAATGGGGGCAGCGTTGTTAAAAAAACGATTGCTCTTTGCTTTTTCAATCACCTCCCGCACATCCTTCACCCCCGAGTTGATGGCACTCAGCTTATAAAACGGTGCGTTCACCGTATTGGCGATGATATGGGCAAGGGTTGTCTTCCCTACACCCGGAGGGCCCCAGAAGATGATGGAGGGGATTCTTCCCGAATCAATCATCCTGCGCAATACAGCCCCCTTGCCGACCAGATGTTTCTGGCCGATAAACTCATCAAGACTCTGGGGCCGAAGCCGTTCGGCAAGTGGTGCGCTCATTTTGCTGCCCGTTTTTTTGAACCGGGTAAACAAAGATATCTATTTTTTCGTGAGTATTTATTTTTCGCGCCATCTCTTTTTCACGCCATTGCGTGGGACTACAACTCATTTCTTGTGTAAATGCCCTGCCAAAGACTGATGGGGAACTGAATCCGGATAGATCGGCAATGCATGTGATATTCAGATCGGAGCGTGACAACAGCAGATGTTTGCTTTCCGCAATACGGTAGCGCATTACAAATTGGTAAAAACTCTCTCCATAGCCTTCGTTAAACAGGCGCGAGAGGTAACTGCGGTTCAGCGGCAGGATTTCCATGGTATCCGTCAGTTTAAAGTCTTTGCGAAGATGCGGCTTCTCAGACAGCATCCATTGTTCCAGTTTTTCTCTGTATTCGGGTAGCTTATCGGCAAACAAACAATTTGTACCCGATCCTTTTTCCGGCATCAAAACCATATTCCCCTCACCCACCCTGCTCTGGCATCTTTTGCCAATTCCCATAACCTCTCTGATTTCGGCTTTCGTTTCGTCCAGTCCCACCTTGAAATAACCTTCGGGATAGGGATTTTTCTGAAATAAAACACGATAGAAACCATACAGGAAAAAGAGCAAAAAAATGATGTTATGCATCAGGACGCTGCGGATATTGTCACTCAAAACCACAATCTCGCAGGAAAGTGTAATCACCAGATTACCGAAAATATAATCGCCCAGCCATTTTATATCAATGTTTTCCATCGAAGCATAGTTGTTCTCGCACCATTCCTCATAATTGCTCCGGTAACGAAGCATTATCAAAAGTCCGAAAACAGGATAGACAAGCATGAACAACCGGAGCCACACATGAAAATTCCAGAATTCACCAAGCAAAGTTGCCCAGCTATCCACGGCAGGCAGAGACCCATGCTGCATTTTTGTGGCAAGCATAAATATCCCCGGGATAACAGCGGCAGGTAAAAACAGGAATGTGGCCCGCCTCAGTGTAAGCCACCCGGGGCGTAGCGCTTCAAGAGGATAGAGGAGAAATATATACGCATACACACTGCCATAAATAAGCATGGGAAGAGACAAGAATTTATACTCTACCACACCGGCATAACCGGTAGTCAACCCTTTGATGAGTGATAATAAATTGGTCAGTCCCACCATGCACATCACAAATGCGAACAGTGTGCGCGCACGCCCTCCGTTTTTTCGCATCATCAGCATGATCGATCCGCCGAGACAAAGAAAGCTCAACATCGAGATGATCGACCAACGAATGTATCTGAATGATTCAATGGGCATTTGCATCAACAAATGATGACCTACGGCAACAAGAATTAAAATAGCTGTATAAATAATTGTCCGTTTGTACTTAAGAAACAGTGTGAGTCGGTTGTTTGCGGGAAAGAGTTTTTGGGGCATAGCATTATTTTAAGAACATGCAAAGATAACATTCCGGCGGAATGAATGTCTGCCCCAACGCAAGAAAATAAGGAAAAAAGGGGGTTATTTTACGCAAAGCAAAGGGTTCTTTACGCAGAGCAAACAAGTAGATTCATCTTTTGCAGGGCGTAAGGTTGCACAGGCATTCGGGAAAAGATTTCTTTCGGCCGGGCTTGACTGAACGTAAATTGACCGGAAGCAAAATAACGACAAATGGAGGAATTCATTTTTTTACCGGGAGCAAGGTTTTTTTTACCCGGGGCAAATGGCACATTCTTGAGCGACCCGGGATTTATCTACTTTTGTCTCCCGCTTGGATTGATATGGATTATTCAAAAAAAGAGAGTTCGCCGCAAAACTGAATTCCTTATCAAGACATGATCTTATGCAATCAATAATTAATAACAGCGATAGCCGAAAAGCTTTACGAGTAGGCAATAATAAATTACAATTTTCATGATGACTAAAAAAACAATTATGACGCTTGTCATTGTCTTTGCAAGCGGAGCGTTGATGAGCATGCAAGCACAGAATCTGTTCTCCAAAGGAGAAAAAATTGCGAATCTAGGTATCGGCGTAGGGAGTTACTACGGAGGCGACGGATACTCAAGCAGTATTCCTCCTCTTTCGGCATCTTACGAGCAATGTATTCTCGACGGGCTCCTGGACGGCAAAGCTTCCATCGGCGTGGGAGGGTATATGGCATACACAGCCAATAAATGGGAAACGACGTATGCAAACTCCACGTACGGTTACAAGTACAGCTACGTTATCCTGGGTGCGCGCGGAGTTTTCCATTATCAGTTCATTGACAAGCTCGATACTTACACAGGGTTAATGCTGGGCTATAATGCCGTAAGCAGCAAGTATTTCGGCAGCTCCGGCAGTCACGCAACCGAAGCATCCACAGGAAGTGGCATTGGGTACTCCGCATTCGTGGGCGCACGATATCATTTCTCCGATAAATTCGGAGCTTTTGCCGAAATCGGGTATGGCATTTCTGCTCTCGAACTGGGTATTTCAATAAGGTTATAAGAAAGATCCGCCAAGAACCGGAAAGGCATTACAAGAAAAAAGGAACTGAATAACCCCCAAGATAAGATTTGAAGAAACCACAATTCAGTTCCTACAGGGTATCCAGACAGTGTTGGATACCCTTTCTTTGTTCGCAATATATATAAATTTTGTACCTTTGTGGCTTACAATCAAACAGTCCAATGCAGCTTACCCCGCTTCTATCCCTCTTCGGGAACTTAGAACAGTTAGACACCGTAAGGTTGAACTTCAATCAGGAAAGCATCAACCTGATGAATATCGCCATTGCTTTCATCATGTTCGGCGTAGCGCTCAGTATCCGTCCACAACATTTCAAAACACTGGCTTCACGCCCTAAACCGGTATGGATGGGTGTAATCTCACAATACCTGCTCCTGCCTGCTCTCACCTATTTGCTGGTACTGGTTATCCAACCCAGTACCGCGGTAGCAATGGGGATGATTTTGGTGTCTGCCTGTCCCGGTGGAAACGTCTCAAACCTCATCTCGGCCATCTCAAAATCAAATGTGACGTTATCGGTAAGCCTCACAGCCATTACAACTGTCATGAGCCTGTTTATGACTCCGTTTAATTTCGCCTTCTGGGGAGGGCTCTATGCCAGACACTCTCCCCTGCTGGTACCGATATCCATTGACCCGCTGGAGATGTTTCGCACCGTCTTCCTGATCCTGGGCATCCCGGTAATACTGGGTATGTTCGTGGGCATGAAATTCCCGAAGCTTGTGCGAAAAGTAGACAAAACCGTACAGGCTGCTTCGGTCATTTTCTTCGTAGGTTTTATCGTCGCTGCCCTGGCGGGTAATTTCAGCATCTTTCTCAAATACATTCATCTGATCTTTTTCATTGTATTGCTGCATAACGGACTGGCATTTATAGCAGGTTATTTTGTGCCAAAAGCAATGAGGGTATCCGAGATCAATTGCCGGTCCATCTCGATAGAAACAGGTATTCAGAACTCAGGGCTCGGACTTGCGCTGATATTCAACCCCCGGATTTTTCCTCCCGAGCTTAACCTGGGTGGTATGGCCTTCATTGCAGCATGGTGGGGCGTGTGGCATATTGTGGCCGGGCTCCTGCTGGCTTTTTACTGGAGAAGACGTCCCATTGCATTCCAAACGAACACGTTATGATTTATCGATACGACTTCCGGTATGCGCTGGCCAAGTTGCCCGTCAACACGGCCCTAAGGTTGAATTTCAGAAAGATGGTATTCACAGGAAGAAAAGAAAATGTATCGCGTGAGAAGCCGGTCATTTTTGCCCCCAATCACCGCAACGCACTGATCGACGCATTGCTGCTCGTTTATTCCTCGTACCATCTCAAACAGATTGTCTTCCTGGCTCGTGCCGATATCTTTAAACAAAAATTTGTCGCATGGATGCTCCGGGGAATGCGCATCATGCCTGTTTTCAGGATGCGGGACGGGATAGATAACCTGAACAAAAACAACGAGATTTTTCGAAATGCTGCGCGGATCCTGAAAAAGAACAATCCGTTGGCACTCTTTCCGGAGGCAAGGCATAACCCGAAACAGTCACTGCTGCCCATTCAAAAAGCCGTTCCACGCATTGTACTGCCCACCGAGGCATCTCTTGGCTTTCAGCTGCACAGCCAGATTGTTCCCGTATCTATTTACTATCGCGATATCTTTGGCTTTCTGTCGGACGTATATGTCACCTTCGGCACGCCCATCGAGGTATCGGAGTACAAGGAGCTGTACGAAGAAAACCCGAGCCTTGCAATTAATCAGCTGCGGCAGGATATGGAAAAGGGACTTCAGTCGATGGTAGTCAATATACAAAACGATGCATTTTATGACGAGTATCTCCATGCCATTGACTGGAACGCCGATAAAATTGCACGGGAGAAATATGCAGAGCGAAAAGAGGGTTACCTGCAGGCATCACTGCATATTGTAAGGGCCCTTGATGATCTTTGCGAAAAGAACCCTGCCGCATTTGACACAAAGATTGCCGGTTTTCGTGAGGCACTCCATATTCTCAAACGCCATGCTCTCACTCCCAAGGACCGTTTGTGGGAGCCCTGCTCCGCGACAAGTCTGGTTGCCCGCCTCTCGGCTCTTATCCTGACTGCCCCGGTGGCTCTGTTCGGATTTCTGAATGGTCTCTTCCCGATACTTCTCAATAAAAAGCTACAGGGCTTTTTCAAGGATAAACAGTTTATTCCGTCGGTAAGGTATGCGGCGGGACTGTTTTTTGTGCCGATATTCGACCTCATCCAGTCATTATCCGTGGGATTCATCAGCCACAACTGGCTCCTAGCCTTTCTCTATTCGCTGGTGATGCCGGCCACTTTCTATTTCGCCCTTTACTGGCGGAAATGGCGGAAAGCGGCACTGAGAGACCGAAAAGTGCAGCAGTTCGTGAGACAGCAGCCCGAAACATGGAAGCAAGTGCTGAAACTCATTCAGTTATGACCCGAAGCGAATACCGCACAAAGTGGAAACACTACGGCCACAACCCGTGAATCGGGTGCACAGCTCCATCAATCTCTCAACTTCCTGACAATTACCTCCACGGCGGCATTCAGCCCGTCGGCATTCTTACCTCCGGCGGTGGCAAAATGAGGCTGCCCTCCGCCGCCGCCCTGAATGAACTTGGCCGCTTCGCGCACCATATTGCCGGCATGAAATCCCGCGGCAACCAGGTCGTCGCTCAGCATGACCGTGAGGCTGGGCTTCCCGCTTGAGGCTGTACCGGCAACAAAGAACATCTTTTCCGGGAACTCCCCTTTCAGTTGAAAAGCAATGTCTTTCACCACGTCGGGAGCACCTATCGGCAGTATCACCCGGAAGAGATGTACGCCATTGACCACCTCTTTCCGCTCGATAATCCGCTGCTTCAGCTGCACGGTCTTCTCTTTCACATAGCCTTGAAGTTCCTTTTTCATCTCTTCGTTGTCGGCAATCAACCGATGCACTCCCTGCATAATGTCGGGTACATTGTTAAGCAGATTCTTGACCTCCACCAGCGCATCTTCTTTCGCATAAAGGTAATCCTCACACACCTTGGCCGTAACTGCCTCAATGCGTCTTACACCGGCAGAGATGGCGCTTTCGCTCACAATGCGGAACGTACCGATGCGTCCGGTGGAGGAGATGTGGGTGCCACCGCAAAGCTCAATAGACGTCCCAAATCGGACGGTGCGCACATCGTCGCCATATTTCTCCCCGAAAAGTGCCATTGCCCCCTGGGCTTTGGCCTCCTCAACGGGTACGTGCCGATGTTCTTCTATCGGGAAATTGTTCCTTATTTTAGCGGTCACCTGTCTCTCCACTGCGCGAATCTCTTCGGGCGTCATCTTCTGAAAATGGGAGAAGTCGAACCGCAACACCTCGGGCGAAACATACGAACCCTTTTGTTCCACATGCTTGCCCAGCACCTCACGCAATGCTTCGTGCATCAGGTGGGTGGCAGAGTGGTTGCATTCTGTGGCTGTTCTTTTTTCTGTATCAATACGAGCAGTGAAGGTGGCCTCTAACTTTTCCGGCAGTGTATGGGTAAGATGTACGGCCAGGTTGTTCTCCCGTTTTGTATCGAACACGTCTATTTTCTCTCCCCCTTCTGAGATCAGCCAGCCCGAATCGCCTACCTGCCCACCCATCTCCGCGTAAAAAGGGGATCTGGAAAGCACAATCTGGTAAAACAACTTGTTTTTCTGCTTTACGGCACGATACCGAAGAACCTGTGCAGTACTTTCTGTTTCATCATAGCCCACAAACTCCGGCTCGCCGTCGTGCACCTTTGTCCAGTCGCCCGTCTCCACAGCAGCTGCATTGCGGGCACGTTGTTTCTGTTGCTGCATTTCGGCATTGAAGCCTTCCACGTCGACCGTCATCCCATGCTCGCGCAGGATCAACTCGGTCAGGTCGAGAGGAAACCCAAAGGTGTCGTAAAGCTGAAAAGCCACTTCGCCACTCAGCACGCCCCCCTTTTCCTCGGGCATATTTTTTTCCAGCAGCCTGATACCGGTCTCCAGGGTACGCAGGAAAGATTCTTCCTCCTCTTTCATCACTTTCCCAATAAGTCCCTGCTGGGCAACCAGCTCCGGGTATGCCTCTCCCATCACGTCGATCAATGTGGGAATAAGCCGGTGCATGAACGGTTCGTGCATATTCAGGAAGGTATATCCGTAGCGAACGGCGCGACGCAGGATACGACGAATCACATATCCCGCTTTGGCGTTCGAAGGCAGCTGACCGTCGGTAATGGAAAAAGCGATTGTGCGCAGATGGTCCGCAATGACCCGCATGGCGATGTCTTTTTTATCGTCCTCACCATAGGTGGCGTTGCTAATCTCTCCGATTGTGCGGATGATGGGTTGAAACAGGTCGGTGTCGTAGTTCGACAACTTCCCCTGCACTGCCATGCAGAGACGCTCAAAGCCCATGCCGGTATCAATTACTTTTGCCGGTAGCGGCTCCAGTGAGCCGTCGGCCTTCCGGTTGTATTGCATAAAGACCAGGTTCCATATTTCGATAACCTGCGGGTGACTCTGGTTCACCAGCGTGAGTCCGTCTACTTCGGCCCGCTCGCTTTCGGGGCGCAGGTCGATGTGGATCTCCGAGCAGGGGCCACAGGGACCGGTATCGCCCATCTCCCAGAAATTATCCTTTTTATTTCCATTGATGATCCGCCCTTTGGGAAGGTATGCCTCCCAATAGGCGGCAGCCTCGTCGTCCCGCTCCAGTTGCTCCTCTGCAGCACCCTCGAAGACGGTGACATACAAACGGTTCTTATCGAGCTTAAGCACTTCCGTCAGATACTCCCATGCCCAGGCGATCGCTTCTTTCTTGAAATAATCTCCGAACGACCAGTTACCCAGCATCTCGAACATGGTGTGGTGGTAGGTATCGTGTCCCACCTCCTCCAGGTCGTTGTGCTTGCCGCTCACTCGAAGGCACTTCTGTGAATCGGCTACCCGCGGATATTTCACCGGGGCATTCCCCAGGATGATATCTTTGAACTGGTTCATGCCGGCATTGGTAAACATCAGCGTGGGGTCATCCTTGATCACCATCGGCGCCGAAGGCACAATGTGGTGTTCTTTCGACTGAAAAAAGTCTTTATACGACTGGCGAATCTCTTTGGAAGTCATCATACAAATTTATGTTACACGTAAAATAGTGTGGGGTAAGCGGAAGAGGGTTCAAAACGACCGCATCCGGCGTAATCTTTTCGCCTCATATCTTCCCACGACCTTTTACTCTCTATTTTTATTCGAAACAAAGTGCAAAAATACAGGAAAAACTTCGTATCCCCAAGTGTATGAATAAAAACCACGACAGTTCTGCTTTGTGTATCCAAACGAAACTCTCCGGATCGGCTGAGCATGATAATAAGAAGAAAAAAGTTTGTCTTTCCCCCGAATAGTCGTACTTTTGGAACGTTTAATCAGATTATATGTCGGCGATAAATATTGAAAAGTGTCCCCTTTGCGGCAGCCCGGATTTAAAAAAAGTTTTTGACGTTGTGGATCACTTCTCAAGCGGTGAATCTTTTCCGGTCTGTGATTGCAGAAGCTGCGGATTTCGCTTCACCAATAATTTTCCTTCGGAGGATCTTATCGGTAAATATTATGACTCACCGGACTACATCTCTCATTCGGATAGCGACAAAGGAATAGCCAATAAGCTTTATCACCTCACAAGAAGATATATGCTGGCCGAGAAGGCCAAGCTGGTTTCTTGCTACGCAGGGGGTGAACCCGGCAGGTTGCTGGATGTAGGATGCGGAACCGGATACTTCCTGCAGACTGCCAAGGAAAAAGGTTTTACCGTTACCGGCATCGAGAAAAATGAGCGGGCCAGAATGCATGCTATCACCCGTTTCGGATTGGATGTCAAAGACGACAAAAGTTTTTTTGATATTGCAGACGGATCATTCAATGTGGTCACACTCTGGCATGTGCTTGAACATCTGGAACACCTGAATGAGAGCATAAAAAAGGTTCGTGACATTCTCACTCCCGATGGCATCGCCGTGATGGCACTGCCGAACCATCAGGGTTACGACGCACGGTTTTATCAGACTTCCTGGGCTGCCTACGATGTACCGCGGCATCTCTGGCATTTCTCCGCCAACGCCATTGAAAAAATGCTCAATAAGCATCGTCTGAAAATCATGGATATACGGCCCATGCCTCTGGATGCCTTCTACATATCCCTGTTGAGTGAAAAGTACAGGGAGAGCAACACGCTAGTACGATATGGAAGAGCATTTATGGTGGGAATTGCCGGTTATCTCTGTTCTTTGCGCAACGTGGAACAGTCGAGCTCACTGATTTATATCGTTAAAAAAAAATTGATGTTGTAGGTGCGGCGAAGGACAAAAATATTTGTCGATTCTTTTGAAAAAAAGTATTTTTGAATGTTCACCCAACACTGAAAACAGAACTCCATACCTCTACAGGTGTAACGATTGTTCCGAAGGAACGGGAAACTGATTGCTGACTACTGAAAACTGACAACGAAAATTATGGGCAAACGAAAAAAACCAATCCAATTTGAAGAGAAGCGACTCTTCTACTCCATCCAGGAAGTAGCCGCCCATTTCGCGGTAAATGTCTCCCTGTTACGTTTCTGGGAAAAAGAGTTCGAGAATATCCGTCCACGTAAAACAGCCGGCGGCACCCGCCAGTATACGCGGGAGGATGTTCGGGAAATAGAGATTGTATATCATCTCGTAAAAGAGAAGGGGATGACCCTGGAGGGTGCACGACAGACTTTGAAATCAAAAAAGGATGAGGAGATAAAACGTGCTGAGGCAGTAGCGAGGCTTACAGAAATAAAAAAAGAACTGCTCCTGCTCGAAGAGGAGTTCGATCAACTACACGCACATCAGAAATACACAAAAAAAACCACGGAAGAATAAAAACGTAATGAAAAAAATTCTAGTCTTGCCTTTCATCTTCTTGGCAGCTTTTGTCTTTGCAGAAAATTGTGTACCGGTAAAGACGGGAGCAGAGCTTACCGATATTTATTTCCCCCTGCTGAAAGGAAAACGGGTGGCGGTGATGACCAACCAGACCGGCATGTCAGGCGATGTGCATTTGGTGGATATGCTGATTGGGAATGACATTAATTTAGTGGGAATTTTCTCTCCCGAACATGGGTTCCGCGGCACCGCCGACGCAGGTGAGCATGTATCCAGCTCGGTGGATGAGAAGACCGGCATCCCCATCTGGTCGCTCTACGGCAGCGGTAGCGGAAAACCTGCAGCCGACAAAATGAACGCGTTCGACATCCTGCTCTTCGATCTGCAGGATGTGGGACTCCGTTTCTATACCTACTACGCCAGCATGGCACGGCTAATGGATGCCTGTGCGGAGCACGGCAAAAAAATGATCGTGCTCGACCGCCCCAACCCCAACGGCATGTATGTGGATGGACCTATCCTCGACATGAAGCATAAGTCGGGTGTGGGTTGGCTGCCCATCCCCGTGGTGCACGGCATGACACTGGGCGAGCTGGCGTTGATGATCAACGGCGAAGGATGGCTGCCGGGGGGCAAGGTGTGCGATGTAACGGTCATACCCTGCAGAAATTACACCCACCAGACGCGCTACAAACTGCCCATCGCTCCATCGCCCAACCTGCCCAATACCCACGCCATCTACCTTTACCCCTCTACCTGCCTCTTTGAGGGGACAGTGATGAGCCTGGGCAGAGGCACCTCCTACCCCTTCGAGGTATATGGACACCCCGGCTACCGCGGGTCGGACTTCTCCTTTACCCCACGGAGTGTGCCGGGAGCGAAAAACCCACCACTACTCAACCAAAAATGCTACGGCGTTGATCTGCGAGCTATGCCCGACGAACAGATTGTTCAAAACGGCTTCGACCTTTCCTATGTGATCGATGCATACCATAACCTGAACATGGGCGACAAATTTTTCACCTCGTTTTTTGAGAAGCTGGTCGGTGTGGATTACATTCGTAAAGAGATCATCGCCGGGAAAACGGCAGAGGAGATCAAAGCAAAATGGTTTTGCGACGTGGTAAAGTTCAAGCAGCAACGCAAACCCTACCTGCTGTATCAGGAATAATTCATCATCCTGCTACTTCATTTCCTCTGACTCCTCCTATTTTAATTTTACGTTGTGAGTGTGAACCTATTTCAGGACGAGACAGGTCAATCTTTCATCCATTTCTTCAATCGGGTCAGTGCTTCAATATAATAATAATCGGCATAATTGATCGATGCGTTTACTTCCGAACCATTGGGTTTATGGCCCACGGAACGAAGTAGAAAGGCCGAGTTTGTTTCTCCGCTTCGATACTCAGGCGACGAAAGGGACATCAGCATTTTTAGCGCTGCATCCCGATATTCTTTTGCTTTTGCGGGTGTATCTTCCAATTGCGCCAGTTCGATGAGTGCAGATGCCGTAATGGCTGCTGCTGATGCATCTTTGGGTTCGTCGGGTATGTTGGGAGCATCGAAATCCCAGTAAGGAACATAATCTTCGGGTAACCGTTTAAGATAAACATCCGTTACTTTTTCAGCAAATCGAAGGAATTTTTTGTCCCTGGTCTCCCGATATACCATCGTATAACCATAAATCGCCCAAGCCTGGCCACGTGCCCACATTGTTTCATCGGCATAACCCTGATGCGTGATCCCTTTGATGAAATGCCCGTCGATGGTATCGTAGACCACAACATGGTAATTGCTGCCATCCTCCCTGAACTGGTATTTCATGGTTGTTTCGGCATGCTTTGTGGCAATATCATAAAGTTCTTTGTTCCCACCGTTTGCAGCAGCCCAATATAACATTTCAAGGTTTAACATATTATCCATGATGGTGTTGTGCGGCCAGTTATTCGGCTCCACTTCACGGGGCCACGAAAGGATCGTACCTGCTCTGGGATTGAATAATGTAGCCAATGTGTCGGCAGCGTTCAGGATAATCTGCTTGTATTTTTCGTCTCCCGTCAGCCGGTATCCATTTCCATAGCTGCAAAACAATTGAAAGCCCAGATCGTGGTCGTACGCGGGAAGGGTGGTCAATGGTTCCAATATATCGGTGTAATGCCTGGCCGCGTCCAGCACTTCTTCACTTTTCGTATTTTCGTAGTCGTACCACAATATACCGGGCCAGAAGCCGGCTGTCCACTCTTCTATCCTGACGGGAACAAGATTCCAGTCGGATTGTCCGGACAGGATGTTCCGTGGCATCATGGTGCTGTCGCCAATTCGACTTAATGATTTGTTAATTTGCCTTTTACAGTAATTCAATTCGCTATCCACATCGAAAGTATGATTGGCTACTTTCGGTGTACACGCACAAAAGGAAATGGCCATCACCAATCCCGACATCACATTCTTGATTTTCATTCTTGTCGCTAAAAAAATTATTATCTATTTATTTTCATTCTCTATTTTTCTACGTTGAACCAGTCTGCGTCAACCCAGGAACGACTTGTTCCCCGCTCCTTATTCAGGATGAACAAACCGGTTTTTGCACCGATCCATTTACCCTGACGTGCTTTGAATGTTTCGGGAAACGATTGGAAACTCTTTCCATCAACACTATAGGCAAATGTGCAGATACCTCCATCGGCAACTTGTATCCGTAGCCAGATTTCCACACTGGGTATAAGAGTCTTATAATTGTATATCTCGTTGACTTTTATCTTTTTCAGGTCGTTTGTCGAAACTGTTTTTTCGGATGTACCCTGCTCTGCTTCTTTACAGATAGTATAGGCCACGGCGTAGCTTTCTTTTGTTTTTACCAGAGCAATGTGTGCATAATCCCATCCCATCATGATCAATCCTGCCTTATCACCTTCGTTCAACAGTACGGCCGACAGTTTCGTGGTAGCTGTAAACACGGGAGCGGGAAGTTTTTGAAGCAACAGATTGGGAATATCCCAAAAATTGACAAAATTCTCGGGATAGTATTGTCCATACATACGCAAATAGCCATTTGATGAGGGAAATGCCCAGGCTTGTTGCGGATTGGCATGCCAGGTCCATTGCAAACCTAGCTTGGGCGAGTTGAATTCATCACTCTCTACAGGTGTTTCCACCGGATAAGCAGATCCCACGTCCGGTTTTTTGTATGTCCGTACCGGTTCTCCGACATGATTTTCATCATTGATTCCCATTACAGGCCAACCCTCTTTCCACGTAACCGGCTGCAAATGAGCAACACGTCCGTAAGCACCCTGATCCTGAAAATGCAGAAACCACCATTCGCCAGTCTGCGTTTCTACCAGTCCTCCCTGATGAGGGCCGTTAATAATGGTTCTTCCTTGTGCCAGTACGGTTTTTACTTCATAGGGTCCATAAATGTTTTTTGACCGTAAGGCCAGTTGCCATCCCATCTCCACCCCGCCAGCAGGTGCAAGCAGGTAATAATAGCCATCTTTCTTGTAGAATTTTCCTCCTTCTACGGTATGGTTTATACCGTCGTTACCATCGAAGAGCAATGTCTCTTCACCGATTACCTTTGTACCGTCGGCATTCATTTCACAAACAGTTATGATGCTGTTCAAACCCGCACGGCTTCCCGCCCAGGCATGTGCCAGATACACTTTCCCGTCGTCGTCAAAAAGCGGGCTCGGGTCGATACGTCCTTTGCCCGGAAGGAGAAGGATCGGCTTATCCCAGGTACCGAGTATATCTTTTGTCTTTACCACATAGATACCGAAATCGGGATCGCCCCAATAAATCATGTATTCTCCTTCGTGATACCGGATACAAGGAGCCCAAACGCCCCTACCGTGTTGCGGTTTGTTGAAAAAACCTTCGGGAACACCATCCAGCTTCAGATCCTTTAATGCGTAATTGACAATCTGCCAGTTGATCAGATCCCTGGAATGCAATATCGGCAGACCGGGCACACAATTGAAACTCGATGCGGTCATAAAAAAATCATCGCCCATACGGATCACATCCGGATCGGAGTAATCGGCATAAAGGACCGGATTCTGGTAAGTCCCGTCGCCCTGATCAGATATCCATACTTTCGACTGGTACTGTGCATTTGCCTGCATACCAACCAACAGGCATATCATGATAATACCATTTCTCATAGCTTTATCTTCTGATAAGTAGTTACATTCATTTTCCTTTTTGTTCCGTTTGCCCGTATAATTGAGACAGGTTTATCGCAGGTAAAATAGTACTCTCCGTTTTTATATTCCAACACCGCATTCGTTTTCTCTGCCGAAGTGATGCAAAATCCTTTTCCCTCAACAGAGACTCCGTTACCCATGAAGAGGGTGAAATCACTCCCTTTCTCACTGACCACTGCATAGGTTGCATTTGCCGACAAGCCGTTATAGGATACTTTTTCCTCTTTTACCGATGAGAAAATATAATCGGTGCGTCCAGATTTACTTTTTACTGCCAGACCGACAAAATCGGGCGAGATGCTTTGCTTATTGTCAGGGTCAAATGAGGTAATTACATCAATTGAAGCTCCCTCGTTTTCCGTCGTGGGTTCGAATATGGAAACAAAGGGATGATCCCATGCTTCGCCATGCTGGCGGGCCGCAATGGTGAGGTACGGTTCCTTATCAACCTCATACGGAAATCCATGATTGCCACGAAATGCCTTACAGGGCGGCGCCTTGATGGAGAATACCTCACGCCCCTCATATCCTTTCATCCACAGGTTCATATATACATTATTCCCATCCGGAAAACTCATTTTCCATATCGCCCGATAATCATCGGCTGTTCTTGCCGACTGCTTATCCCACATATAATCCAGTGCAAACAGATGCCCTCCGGCAAAACCCATCTCATTGCTCGGCTGCAGGTCCAATGCATTTCCTTTTATATCACGGATAAAAAGTTCCTGACCGAGATTATGATAAAAGTAATCGTGAAATTTATCGTCGCCCCGTTGTTTTTTTGAACGAAATATGTCTACATAATATCCGGTATTATCGCCGGTGCTGACAATACTCAGGAGCCGATTCTGATCGCTGCGGCTTTCGGGTTCAATAAAATAAACCTCCGAGTAGGTTAGTTCAGGATAATAGCCTTCTTTTCGACCGGATTGAGGATAACTGGCAAGGAGGTCGAACGGATGATTACTCAGCATCTCCGGATATTTTGATATGCCGTCCACCATCACCGTGTTGTGCGCGGGAAATTGCGAGTAATACTCCAGATAGGGCTTTTCAAAGTAGGATGAACCGATGCCCGATTCAGCTCCCAACACGTATCCTTTGCCATACAGCTCCATGGCAATGCCATTTGAATGCGCATGGTTGCCGTAGGAGGCATATTGCGAAATCATCAACCCCTTCTGTTTGTCATCGTATTTATTACGTTGCACGAACCAGCTCACGTTGGGCGCATAAAATGTTGGCGTGATATAATCGGTCAGTATGCCCTTTGCAATGTTCTTGTCGGGTGAAACCGGTTTTGCCGTAAAGAAAGAAGCGACTTGTGCCGGGAGGTTTTGTGATTGTCCGCCTAGTTGTTCCACATGCTGATCAAATAGTCGCCACATCTTCGTAAAAAGTATCTCATCCTCCCGGTTGCCATATTTCCGGGCCAAATTGATCAACCCTGCAAAAGCTTCCGTATTGATCCCTCCGTAGTAGGTATCACCGAACGCTGATATCATGTTGTTCGGGAACAGATATTGTGGCAATACTTCTACTGCCTTTTTCATGACAGGCGTATAAGTCAACAGGTTCTGGTTGAAGGTATTGTCATAATCTCGTATAAAATTCACCAGATCGCGTGTCACACCCTGTGCATAGCCGGGGCATTCGTTCCAGATTCCGGTATTGTCATCATATCCGTATTTCAGGAAATCGGAAAGAGACCAGTGGCGGGCAGATGTACGGTTCAGAATATAATCGATGTAATATTCACGCCCTTTACCGTCGGCATAATGGTGATTGTCTTCAAGCACCATGCCCACATTCAATATGAATTTGGACTTGTGCAGGTTCCAGTTATTGTGTGGCACTCCATTCTGAATGGAAATATCGATCCATTTCTTGAAGGTAACGGCATAATGCTGGATGAGATCCGGATGATTCTTTTCAATATACGCATAGAGAAAATCGTAGGTATACGCCAGCTCGTTGAGGATACGCTCCTGAATGACTTCGAAAGTGGACAAGCCGACAAGCGTTTGGGCATGACCGTTACCCAAATCAACGGGTTCGTTCCGATAATACATACCCATCATGTAGGTGTTGAATATATCGAACGCAAAACGGGCATATTTCTCCTCTCCGTTGATCCAATAAACAAAGGATGCATCTTTTGCCAGGCGCATGATCTCTTCATTCACACTTTCGATGGAACTGCCCGACACATTCGATTGCTCCGACCATTCCAGAGGGTTGCCTTCTTTTGCCGTATTATGGAAATAGACACCTTTGGTATCATCCATATAAGGAACAATATCCTCTAATTTAGGCCGCTTAATAGGTGAACTCACGCCACGTGTACTACCGAAACGGACGGTAGGCACGGGCGCCTCCCCGTCGGCATGGGAATAAACACCCCCATTGATATATACCTGGGTAGCTTTGCTCTTCCAGTACATCATCAGTCGGGAATACATCCAGTCGGGTTGCTGTTCTGTTTTTTCCACATATGGGTCGATACGTTTCAGAATTCCCGCCATCACGTTTTCCGCCCACTCTTCGTTTTTCATCAGTTGCTTAACCGTTTCTCTCTGCCCGTTGGTCGTCATCAGTCGTGGATGACCCTGCGGAAGATTTTCGGGCAACGGGATTGTACTCTGTGTTGTGACAGAAGTACAACACAAGATGGCAATTATGATTGTCCCTATCGTTTTCATGCTGCTCTATTTTAATAAGTTCCAATATACGACGTACCGCTGGTGATGTATCTTATAAAGCGGTTCGAGACGAATATTTTCATTCAATACATGAAACACTAATTTGTCATTGTCCGAAGGCTTGATATACCGGTTCAAGTCCTTCTTGTCGAGCTTCAATACCGTCGTCAGATTGGCAGGAACATGGTAATCATAGGTATAGTAATCGTTATGCCGATGCGGGTCGGAAAATGGTGCTGGAGCATGCATGCCCTCGGTACCCATCGCACCAGCCAATACAATCGGACCGTACTTCACTGCAAAGACATCGGGATTGTCATTGGCTTCGGCAACCTGCAATGACATCGGATAAT